>NZ_JACJSW010000001.1:0-1802 GCF_014698375.1 Microcystis flos-aquae FACHB-1344
GCCATTTTCAAAGGGAAAATGTACCCAGTAGCGTCTTTTCAATTTTTTCTGAGAAGCGACCTGCAGTAAGGGTTTTGTTAATTTTTTAGTATTTCTGTATGGGGGAAGTCCAGATATATAAGGCTCTGCCTTAAAGCAATATTCAGCCGTAGGTTGGGTTGAGGAACGAAACCCAACCCAATTATTTAAAAGTGTTGGGTTTCACTATCGTTCAACCCAACCTACGATCTACTGATTATTTATTCCCCTTTTTGCATGAGTGCATGAGTAGAAAAGGGGTTTCTCGGAGAAACCGGTTTTCTGTGGGTTACTCAAGGGATTTAGGATAATATTGGTGCGTTACGTCGCGTATGTAATTAATGTAAATTAAATAATATTGTGGCGCTCCTAACGCACCCTACCTACTCATTTCCCTTGTTTCAAGGCTCTGCCTTAAAGCAATATTCAGGTAGAACCGGGGAACGAGATAATGCTCTCATCGACCAACTCAAACAAGGAGCGATCGCCGATCTCGGAAGGGGCGTTAATGTTATGTAATGCACCTCAACTAACCTATTTTAGCTAATCCTTGTAGTAAAATGAAACAGGACACTCGACTTAACCCTTAACCTTACAAAAGTCATCATGAATATTCAACTAAAACCCAATCAAGAACAATTTATCCAAAAACAGTTAAAAAGTGGCAGATTTAATAATTCCGAACAAGTCATAGATACCGCTTTTTACTTGCTAGAAATCCTCGATCAAGATTACTTACAATGGGTAGAAGAAACTCGTCAAAAAATTGACGTTGCCATAGCAGAATTAGATAATGGAGAGGGATTAGATGGAGAAAAAGTTATAAATGATATACTCGAAAAATTTAAAAAAGCGCAACAAAAATAATTATAAATCGTTATATTATTGCGCCTTCAGCCAGTCAAGGTTTAAACAAGATTGCCGATTATTTTTTAGTAGTAAATATTGAAGCAGGTGAAAAACTATTCAGAAAATTTTACAAAAAGTGTCAACAATTAGTACAATTTCCCAAGTTAGGACGCAGCTATAGTCATATTAAACCATCCTTGAGAGGTTTACCTTTAGATGGATATATTATTTTCTATCGAGTAATTAATGAAACGGTGGAAATTTTAAGAATTGTTAATGGTCGTCAAGATTTAGATGCTTTATTCTCTGAGATCAAATAAAGGTTGAATGATGCAATCACCTGTAGGAGAAAAAGAACGACTGAAAAAAGCACAGGAGATCGCAAAAGAGCAACAATAAATACCAAAAAGGAGATAAATGATTATGACAGAATATACTATTATTTCGGGAAACATTTTTGAAGACTTAGGCTTTGCTAATGCAGAAGAAAAACTCGCTAAAGTCAAGCTGGCTTCAGTGATTTACGATCTGATTACTGAACAAGAATTAAGCCAGCAGGAGGTCAGTCAAATTTTGGGGATTGACGAGGCTAAAATTTCTAACTTAAAAAATGGCAGATTGCAAAAATTTTCTCTTGAGCAGATGTTTGACTTTCTGGTAGCATTGGGTGGTAATGATTCGGTAGTAGTGGCGTAGCTCTCTTGCTTACCTGGTATGAATTGTGTAAAATATTTATTAATAAAAATAATTGGAACCCAATCAGTCTTTAAACCTCTAGCTTGATCATGACTTTTCTGATAACTGGACTTCCCCCGTATAAATATACTAGCTATGGCTAAAAGTCTTACAGAGCCTGAGTTAAAGCAATATAATACTAATGGACTACTGGACACAAAATCCTGAATTCCTTACGCAGATAGGGTTTGAGGCAAAAA
>NZ_JACJSW010000010.1:0-5769 GCF_014698375.1 Microcystis flos-aquae FACHB-1344
GCTAGTTGCTCAAGCTGGATTGTTTCTTCCACACCCCCTTCTTTTTCAATAATTACTTTTCGATTTTTTGCCAATCCTCCTAAGTATTTTAGCTTTCTTTCTTCCAGGGCTTTAAGAAAATTTGTGTTGTTGCCATAACCGGCATCTATTAACACGATTTTCGGTCGATAGCCTCTGATTAAGCTCCGGTCAATTAAATCTATCGCTATCTCTGGTTTCTTCTTGAATTCTTTGTCTTCTTTCCCCTCGGCTAAGGAACTAGCCGGTTGATAAATTTCAATGTCTAGGGGTACACTTTTTTTGCCGTCGTAGAGATGGGTAGTGACGGCGACTATTCCGTTGTCTGTCTTGCCAATTTCTCCCAAGTACTGCCTCCCAACTCCGGCGGTCAGATTGCCACTTTTTCGATGTCCTGAGTCATCGACAATCAGGGAAAATCCTCGGGGTATTTGCGTCTGGCGGCATTGGTTCATCACTTGCAACCGACATTCATTCACCTGACGGTCTGACCAAGGAGATTCGGTCAAAAAGTGATGTAATCGGTTATAAACTACTCCGACGGCATTATTGGCCATTTGAGTGAGGTTTTTCCTCTCACTTTCCCCTAATAATCCTCCTAAATATTGTCTGAAGCCGTTTTTTTGCGCTTCGTTTTTGAAGCAATTGTCAAACCGCCGACACCATCGGTCAAAGCATGGGGGCATCGCGGCTGGGGTTGTCTCTTTCATCGCCGATTTTTCAACGTAAAGTGCTTACTCTTTAATGATTATACTCTATTATACTCTTGTTGATCGTTTAAGTCCCATTAAGTTTTATATCAAAGATCAGGAAAAGCCGTCGTAAAACGACGGGGTTTTAACCCAAATTTTTGATAAATCCAGTTCCAAGTTGACCGCCCCTTCTGGTTCGGGTGGCAGCCGTTTACGGTTCTTTTTAGCCCAATCATCCAGCCACACCCGGGGCGAGGCGAACTTGGTGGTGGCCTTAACGGGAATATCGAGGACAAAACCGTTCGCACTGACGGTGCGCTTGGCACTAAAAGAATTGTACTCAAAACGCCACTCTAACCCGTAGGCTGTCCAGATTTGCGGAGAGCGAGACCAGATGCTCACGCCGTTACCTCCCGACTACTTGACTATTTACAGTCGCAAAGTTTGTTTTTTTTATCAACCAGTGATATTAATATTATAAGTGATAGAATAGACGATAACAATAGTTTTTCTGAGAGGTTTTGGACGTGGTGAAACAGAAGAAAACGGTGATGATTCCCGTCGAGATGGTCGAGACTATCTCATGGTCGGAGGAGGCAGGATTGAAGTTAAAGGAGATTCGGGAGGGACAGGGACTATCTCGAAACAAGTTGGTAAATAAGATTAGGGATGCCGGTCGAGACATCTCTCCCCAGCACATCCAAAAGTTGGAGACTGGTTTCAAGGCGATAACGGCAGAAACTCAAACGGCCAAGAGCGTCGGCACGGCTACCCTCCGAGCGATTCTCGACGCTTTGGATTACCCGCTCGATCGATTCCTCACCGAAATCGGTCACAAGTAAACCTCCTGAGTGCCTTTTTAATCCCTGAACCGAACCGACAATAACTTACGAAATTCTCTTGCTTCCAATTGAAGCCTTTTTTTTAGGGACTATACTGGATTTATACGTTAGTTCCGCATACCCTTCAACTATTCCAGCTTTTTGTCCCCTCGATTCGGTATTTATTTTTTATTCTTAACCCCTCGGAGATGAAAAATTATGCAACAAGCCGCCTCCTTACCCGATCGCTACCGAATAGGAAAAACCCAGTTTTACGAACGTCGTCAGCACCTGATCCGCTTGGGTTACGCCATGGAAGCCGAGAAACACGGACGAAACAGCTACTACAGTGATGAACAGGTGCAAATATTCGATGACCTAAACACCCACTATAAGAAATGGGGTACTCTCGAAGGTTTTCCGAGTGCTACCCCCGAAATCGCTGATAAACAGACCGAAACCGCGAAAAATTCCCCCGTAACTAACGCCCAGACGGGATTAGTTCAGCGAGAGAGTGAAAAAGTCATAAACGATTCCGTCGATGCCGAAGAAATCTTCGTCGATACCAATCCCTTAGAGGACATTCAAGAGGATAATTTTCGTCGTGTGGATGAGTCCGCCCAGTTTGCCGCCGCCCAGAATCTCGTCGCTTTCAACTACCTGACCGTCAACTACTTGACATCCTCACCGCCGTAAACGGACGGCGATTCCCAAACCTCACGATTTGGGTTTCTGCTTCTTTCCCGAAGGATTTTTCGCACCTGCCTTAACAGATTTACTCTGTTCTGGTCTTATGGTCGCTCTACAGACTGACACCGCAAGCCCTGCGGCCAAAATATTTTTACTGGCGTTAATATCTCGGTCATGGTGTGTCCCACAGTCTGGACAATCCCATTCTCGAACATTTAACGGCATTTTCAAGGGCAATATACCCGCAATTACTACACCTTTTAGAGCTAGGAAACCATCTATCTATTTCGATGTAATTTCTCCCATACCAACGGCATTTATAGGCTAATTGTCGAGTGATTTCTCCCCAACTAACGTCAGATATTGCCTGAGATAACTTGGGGTTTTTGACCAGATTCTTGACGGCTAAATTCTCAACCACAATCGTTTGGTTTTCACGAACTAATTGAGTGGTTAGCTTGTGTAAATGGTCTTTTCTGTTATCGGTGATTCGAGCGTGAATCTTGGCTACTTTGATTCTTGCTTTTTCCCGATTTTTTGACCCTTTCTGTTTTCTAGAAAGATTTTTTTGATCCTTTCGCAGTCTCCGATAATGTTTCTTAAAATGCTTGGGATTAGATACTTTATCGCCGTCGCTGGTAATCACGAGGCTACTAATTCCTAAGTCAATTCCGATGGCTTTATCTGTTACTGGTAAAGGCTTAATCGTTGGGTCATCAAATCTAATTGAAATATGCCAACGTCCAGAAGGATGTAATCTGACTGTTACTGTGCTTGGTTCACAGCTTTCTGGGATTTGTCTTGACCATCGAATAGGTAAAGGTTCTGTGCATTTAGCTAAATAGATTTGTTTGTCTTTAAATTTAAAAGCAGATTTGGTAAATTCGGCACTTCCTCCTTGATGTTTTTTCTTAAAGTTAGGATACTTAGTACGACCAGCAAAGAAATTAGTGAAAGCTGTTTGTAGGTGTCTTAACCCTTGTTGTAAAGGGACACAGCTTACCTCATTGAGAAAGTCTAATTCTTCTTGCTTTTTCCAATCGGTCAACATTGAAGAAGTTTGAGCGTAGCCTACTCTTTCTTGCTTTTCGTACCAAGCTTGTGTTCGTTCGTGGAGAGCTTTGTTGTAAACTAATCTTACACAGCCCAATGTGCGCCGCAATAGCGACTCTTGTGTTGGTGTGGGGTAAAATCGAAACGAATAGGCTTTTTCCATGTCTCACATTTTAGCATATATTTCGTAAATGTGCTAAAATTTAACAGTAAAGCCGTCGTAGAACGACGGGGTTTCAGATCCAAAATTTTCGATGAAAGAACGCAATTTCAGCGTCCCCGGTCTAACGTCACAGGTAGAAAAATCCGGTCGCGTGGTCGAGGAGTCCCTAGATTCCCTCAAACAATCCCCAGAATTAATCGCAAAGAAGCTGATCCAACGTACCAAGAAGGAACCAGAACAGATGACCTAACCTTGATCCTACAGGGTGCGATCGAACGAGAACGCCGTCGTCTGTTACATTGGTTTCTCATCTGTCAGATCACGGGTTTGTTATCTGGTGGGGTCATATCCATTTCCCTCAAAGGGGAACCCCTATCGGGAGCGGGTTGGGGATTGGGCATCGGTAATCTCCATTTCGGGGTGTCCGTCGGTTTTCTATCGAGGAAATAGTTGTCACCCGATAATCACGCTTAAGGTTGCGACCACGCGGTTGACAAACTCCAATGGTAGAACCTCTCCGGTTGTTTTCCACCAGCGAGTATTAAGATCAACCGTTCTCACCTGCTCGGCTATTACCGAGCCGCGCACCGCAAAACCGTCGGGAATAGGGATCATTGTTTTGATCCCTGGCTTGATTGTGCTTGTTATGGGACTCACCACGACGATTCCTTTCCGGTCAGCATTAAATTTCCCGTGACTCAGCACCAGACAGGGACGCGCATCTCCTGATTGCTCTCTTCCACTTGTCGGGTTCAAATTGATTCTGATTACCTCTCCCCGTCGAATATTCATATCATCTCCTTACCACCCGGCCCGCTTTCAACGAAATCGAGTATATCTTCTGGATACTGAAAGTCTTCTGGAATGCTGGCCAATAGCTGATCGAGCGTTGGATTGCATGGCTTCTTGGTAATCACAAGAGCGTCCTTTGATTCTGTGAGTTCAACAATTGAATTCTCGTTGAGTCCGAAGCTTTCAGCGATCTTGTGGGGAATTCGGAATCCAAGACTATTTCCCCATTTTTTTAGTTCGATATCCATGACGACAATCCCCATTATATTATTATACATTGTATAATAATATAATATAGCGCACCTAATTATCTCTGTTTCGATAAGACAAAGGGATTGCAATGTTCTCCCGATCAAGAGAACAATATTGAACAAATCGTCAAACGAATCGTTGAACAAGAAATGAGAACGGTAATCGAGGAGGTGACGGCGACGGTTGCCGGTCTCAACCGGGAAATCGAAACCCTGAAACGGTTAATCGATCAAGAGGATACAGAGGAAAATTCGGGAATGTCTCGCTCGACCCTAGCCCCGATTTTCGAGGATTTTTGAGAACCCGTTATTCTCTCCTCGGTCGCTGGATCACCCTAAGGGGACTTAGACAAAAAACAAATCGAGAAAAGCCTCAACTCCAATCCCCGCTTGGGATTTACTTCGAGAAGCCCAAAATCGCTGAAACCCAGATAGATCAAGGAAAATCATAAATCGAGGTTAACCCTTTGTACCATAATGGTTTGAGCCTTTTTTGCTGACCGAAAACGCCTAAGTCCCAATAGTAGAGAACTCGAACTTCCGCGTATCTCAATTCTTTGGTGACTTCGAGCCACTCTTCCGGTTTTAGCGCGTAGAACTTGCCTTCTATCTTGTTTTGTGTCATAATAGTTATAGTTTTTGTGCGAAGGTATATACTTTCTATGGAAAGCGATGTACTTTTCGTGAATTTGCCCCATAACCCGAATAGAGTTGGGGCTTGTTTTCTAGGTGGGTAGCGTCTCAAAATTCCCTTAATGTGGATATCAATTGCTCTTAACCTCATTTCGGTTTAAAAGACTCCCTACTCAGTCCCCTGTTGATTTCCGCCCCTGCAATCGCACTAAAAAGTATATGTTTTAATTGTATATGTATATAATTAAAAAATCCATCCCTTGAGGGAATTTTCTGTTGCTGTATTGGGTAAAATAGTGTAGAGAAGTTAAAGGGTTGTTCAATGGAAACTAGAGGGAAATACAAGGGCAGGAAGGAAAATCCACCGAATCCAGACGGTAGGCCTCTGACTTATGAAGAGCCGAAGAAACGCCGCAATCTAAGCGTGACTCAGGCTGGGTGGGAAGAAGTTCAGGCGATTGCAGAACAGTACGACCTATCCGTGTCCGAAATGTTGGAACGGTTGGCCCGCGGTGAGTTTGAACTGGTGCGGAAGGTTTCTTATTGACATCTCCCCGCTTTAAAAAGACGGGGATTCTAATCGGTGAATAGAAGCGGGTTGAAACCGCGCTTCTATTCGATTACGATATATTTTAGAAAGGCTATCCAATTTATAT
>NZ_JACJSW010000100.1:0-12223 GCF_014698375.1 Microcystis flos-aquae FACHB-1344
ATAAAGGGCTTTCAGACTATCGGTTAGTTGAATCAGGGATGCTGGTTTCATGCGAGTTCCTCACTCTGAGGATTTTCCCATTATTATAGGATCAATCATTCTCTGTAATTCTCTAATTTGTTTTTTTGTCAGAGATTATCGCCACAAACACGCACCCTACCAGATCTATACTCAACGGATTTAGAATAATAGGTTCCAATCTCAGTGATCTGTGCTACCATTCGGGGTAAATTCAAGCGATCTCCAGACACCTATGAGCAAGGTTCTCGTGTTGAATGCCTCCTACGAACCGCTAAATATTACCAGTTGGCGGCGTGCGATCGTTTTATTGTTGAAAGGAAAAGCTGAATCCCTAGAACATAACGGAAAAGTGGTTTGTCGTGACCTACCCCTACCTTCTGTTATCCGTCTTAGGCAATACGTCCGTGTTCCCTACAAGGAAATTCCTTTAACCCGTCGTAATATTCTCGAACGAGACCATCACACCTGTCAATACTGTCTCTACCGAGGTGAACAATTAACCATCGATCATGTGATTCCCCGTTCTCGCGGAGGGGGTGATACCTGGGAGAATTTAGTGGCGGCTTGTGTGCGTTGTAATGTGCATAAGGGCAATCGTACACCAAAAGAGGCCAATATGTCCCTGCACGCCCAACCCCGTCGTCCCTACAGTAGTCTCCACTTTGAGCTATTAAAGCACACCAGGGAGAATCACAATCACGAATGGCGTAAATATGTCATCGGTATTTAGGGTGAAAAAGGCATGGTGAAACCAAGACCAAAATTGATTCCCATGCCATTATTATTAGTCTGGGTGCGAGGATTGGCAACTCCCGTGCCTAGATAAACTGAACAACCAGCACAGGGGGAATTGACTCGGTAGCGCACCGCCATGGGATCATTGGGATCGGTGATAGTTACTCCCTGATGGTTTAAGTCTTTAATTAGATTGGTGACGGGTTTGAAAAAATCGGCGCTGGGGGGTTGACTTGGTTGCAGTTCTAGGGTTTGTTCTTGGGAAGCAAGAACGATTTCCGAAGCGATAATTAGCAGCACAGAGGTAGTTAAGCCAAATAAACCCAGATTATTTTTGATCTTCATCTTTTTTATCACCGAGAGATTGTTAATTTCTTCTGGTGATAATTCTAGCGTTTCCTCACCGGAAAGGAACCTTAATCAGTAAAAAAATTTACTAATTTCTACCATACTTATAATAAGCGGCACAAGCACCTTCACTAGAAACCATACAAGTACCGATGGGATGTTCGGGAGTACAAGCAGTCCCAAATACTTTACATTCCCAGGGTTTTAAAACACCTTTAAGAATTTCGCCACACTGACAAGCTTTGTGATCTTTAACGCGCTGATTGGGTAAGGTAAATTTCTTCTCCGCATCAAAATTACTGTACTCATCTCGCAGTTTTAACCCTCCTTGAGCAATTTCTCCTAAACCTCGCCATTCAAACTGATCCCGCAGTTCAAAAACTTGGTCGATTGCCGATAAAGCGACTCTATTTCCTTGATTTTGTACCACTCGATCGTACTGATTTTCGATCTCACATCTCTGCTCATCTAATTGTTTTAATACCATCCAAATTGATTGCAGAATATCCAAAGGTTCAAACCCAGAAACTACCACAGGTTTATGATATTCTTGGGCAATAACTTGATAGGGTTCTGTGCCAATTACCATGCTAACATGACCGGGACCAACAAAACCGTCTAACTGTAGATCCGGGTTATCTAACAAGGCTTTCAGAGCGGGAATAATCACCACATGATTAGAAAATAAACTAAAATTAGTGACACCATCTCTTTGCGCTTCTAAAACGGTTAAAGCTGTGCTAGGAACGGTTGTTTCAAACCCTAATGCTAAAAATATTACTTCTTTATCGAGATTTTCTCTGGCAATTTTTAAGGCATCGCGAGGAGAATAAACCATGCGAATATCATCCCCTTTTGCTCGTGCTTGCAGCAGACTCAAATGGGAACCGGGGACACGCATAGTATCGCCAAAAGTTGTCAGAATTACGTTCGGTTGTTGTGCGAGAAAAATGGCATCATCTAAACGACCTCGCGGCATTACACAAACGGGACATCCAGGACCATGAATTAATTCGATAGTTTCCGGAAGTATTGCCTCGATACCGTATCTAAAAATTGAGTGGGTATGACCTCCACAAACCTCCATAATTTTAGTAACTTTTTGCCGTTTTTCAGAGATTCTTATCGATAATTGTTCAATTTGTTGAATTAATCCTGCCGCTTTAACTGGATCACGAAATTCGTCAACGTATTTCATAGTTTATCTCCTTTAATTATAATTTTTAGCTGTCGGTCGTCAGTAATAATGCCGTAATTTACATTTCTTAAGATAGACAACAGAATTAATTTGTGGCTAACTAATTAAGAACATTAATTATGATTAAATTCTTCCTCTAATTCCACTAATTGTGTTAATAAATTTAAGGTTTCTTGCGCCTCATCTTCATCGATTCGATTCATGGCAAAACCCACATGAACTAATACCCAATCCCCTACACAAGTATTAGCGGGATGGTCTTCATCAACAATACAAGCGATATTTACTTCTCTTTTTACACCCCCCACATCGACGAGAGCGAGATGATGGTTTTCATCAATAATTGCCGTAATTTGTCCCGGTATGCCTAAACACATAGTTTTTACCTTAAATCTAGTTTTTGTTAATTATGCGCCGATTTTTGGGCTAGAGATTGCATTAATATCAACTGACAGCCCTTCTCATAAAGATGAAGTATAACCTAATTTGATATTGACGACCTACGACCGCCTCCCGAAAAGGAAAACCGAGTCAAAGGTTATCCTTTTTACTTGGTCTTAGCTGCCATTCTGGACTATTGCCCTCAAGAACAGCTTTTTTTCCCGTATCTTTTTTAAGATTTCCCCTGTCCCGGACCGTGGACAGTATCCCAGCAAGGGTAAAACTTTTGTATTAGGGACTACACCTATGATAAGAAATTATTCAATCAATCGATCGGGTGACATTCTAGGCTATGATTTCCCTGACTATAGTTATTTCTCTACATTAAGGAAAATCGACAATGACAGCCTTTCCCATCGATTTGAGCGCCTATAAACCCATCAGTCTCGACCCCAGTAACCCCACCCTCACCGACGAGCAAAGAAGCGCCCTAAAAGCCAATATCCAACTCTGTCGCGATGCTATCATCTTTTTTACTGCCACGGGTGCAGCCCGGGGTGTGGGTGGACACACCGGCGGCCCCTACGATACCGTCCCGGAAGTGGTGATTCTCGATGCTCTTTTCCGCAGTCAACCTAGTCAATTTGTACCAATTTTCTTCGATGAAGCGGGACACCGCGTCGGTACTCAATATCTCATGTCTGCGTTAGAAGGTTCTTTACCCCCAGAACAATTAATGCACTACCGCGAGGCTAATTCTAAACTCCCCGGACACCCGGAATTAGGATTAACCCCCGGCGTAAAATTTAGTTCTGGCCGTTTAGGACATATGTGGCCCTACGTTAACGGTGTCGCTTTAGCTAACCCCGGAAAAACCGTTTTTTGTTTAGGTTCCGATGGTTCTCAACAGGAAGGCAATGACGCGGAAGCTGCCCGTTTAGCCGTGGCTCAACACATCAATGTTAAGCTGATTATTGATGATAATGATGTGACGATTGCTGGTAATCCTTCCAAATATTTACCCGGTTATGATGTGGCCAAAACTCTCGTTGGCCATGGTCTAAAAGTGTTAGTGGGAGATGGGGAAGATATCGATAGTTTGTATCGCAATATCTGTGAAGCAATTAATACTCCTGGCCCGATTGCGATTATTAATAAACGTCCCATGTGTCCCGGTATTGAAGGTTTAGAAGGTTCTAACCACGGTCATGATGTGATTTCTGTACCCTTGGCTTTGAAATATTTAGAGGCAAAAGGACACAGTGCCGCCGTGGAATATCTCAACAGTATTAAGAAGCCTTCTAATGACTATAAATTCCTCGGTTCTGGGGATAAATGGGGTTCTAACCGCAACGTTTTCGGTGAAGCAGTAGTCAGTCTTTTAGGCAAAATGAGCGAAGAAGAACGCAAAGCTAATGTATTAGTAGTAGATAGCGATTTAGAGGGTTCCTGCGGTCTGAAAATTATCCACGATAAACATCCCGAAGTGTTTATTCCTTCCGGTATTATGGAACGGGGCAATCTTTCGGCAGCCGCTGGTTTTGGTATGGAAAAAGGTAAACAGGGAATTTTCGCCACCTTTGCCGCTTTTCTAGAAATGTGTATTTCTGAAATCACCATGGCCCGTTTGAATTATTCTAATCTTTTATGTCATTTTTCCCATTCTGGTATCGATGACATGGCGGATAATACCTGTCACTTTGGTTTGAATAATTTCTTTGCCGATAATGGACTGGATGACGGTTACGAAACCCGTCTTTATTTCCCGGCCGATGCGGCACAAATGACCGCTTGTGTCGAGGCAACTTTCCATCAACCCGGTTTACGTTTTATCTTCTCGACTCGTTCTAAAACTCCCAATATTCTTGATACTAACGGTAATAATTTCTTTGGCAATGGTTACACCTTTGTCCCCGGAAAAGATGAAGTAATTCGGGAAGGCACTGCCGGTTATATCATCAGCTTTGGAGATGGTTTATACCGCGCTTTAGATGCAGTGGAACGCTTAAAACAAGAAGGGATTAACGTGGGTTTAATTAATAAACCGACTCTCAATGTGGTGGATGAAGAAATTATCGCTAAAGTTGGTAATTCTCCCTTTGTTTTAGTGGTAGAAGCATTTAACCGTCGCACAGGTTTAGGTAGCCGTTATGGTTCTTGGTTACTCGAACGCGGTTTAACTCCTAAATACGCCTACATCGGTACTCACCATGAAGGTTGTGGCGGTTTATGGGAACAATTCCCCCACCAAGGTATTGACCCAGTTGGTATCATTAGTAAAGTTAAATCTTTAATCGCTTAGATAGTATTTTAGGGTGGGCTTTAATCAGTTATCAGTTATCAGTAAACAGTAATTAGTAAACAGTAATTAGTAAACAGTCATCAGAACGTAGGTTGGGTTGAAGCATGAAACCCAACGCCTGCATCGGTTACGCTACCGCTAACCCATCCTACAAATAATTGTGCCTCCCTACTTAGGTTTTAGATTCGGCCCTTGTAAACAGTCATCAGTAATCAGTAATCACTGGACATCTTTAATAATTAAGATTTTAGCTTGGTTGAGAGATTGAACATTTGTACTAAAATTTCCCAGAAGCAGTTTAAATCCATTACAGCTGATCAACTTTAGCGGCTTAAATCGCACCATTGAGGGGAAATCCCCCTTAACTAGGTACGGTAAGCCCCTAGAAGCCAACAAACCGGTCAATCTAGAATAGTCTCAAGGGTATAAAAGTAATCTCTTATAGAAAATGCAGCCAACCAATCCACAACAATTTACGGAAAAAGCTTGGGAGGCAATCGTCAAAACGCCGGACATTGCCAAACAGAACAGCCAGCAACAAATTGAAAGCGAACATCTAATGAAAGCCCTACTGGAACAGGAGGGATTAGCGGGCAGTGTCTTTAGTAAAGCTAATATTAGTCTAGCCCGTTTGCGGGATCGAACCGATGATTTTATCCGTCGTCAACCGAAAATCTCTAACCCCGGCGACTCGATTTATTTAGGTCGTGGTTTAGATAGTTTACTCGATCGAGCAGAAAATTATCGCCGAGAATTTGGAGATGACTTTATCTCGATCGAGCATTTGATTTTAGGTTACGCTAAAGATGATCGCTTCGGTAAAAATATTTTTCAAGAATTCGGACTTACCGAAAACAAACTCAAGGAAATTATTCAACAAGTCAGAGGTAGTCAAAAAGTGACCGATCAGAATCCAGAAGGCAAATATGAGGCCCTAGCAAAATACGGACGGGATCTCACCCAATTGGCACGGGAAGGTAAATTAGACCCCGTAATTGGACGGGATGACGAAATCCGTCGCACCATTCAGATCCTCTCGCGTCGGACTAAAAATAACCCAGTTTTAATCGGGGAACCGGGAGTAGGAAAAACAGCCATTGTCGAAGGATTAGCCCAGCGGATTATTAACCGTGATGTGCCAGAATCTCTGTTAGATCGGACTCTCATTTCTCTCGATTTAGGTGGCTTAATTGCGGGAGCAAAATATCGCGGAGAATTTGAGGAAAGATTAAAAGCTGTCCTCAAGGAAGTCACCGATTCCCAAGGCAATATCATCATGTTTATTGATGAAATTCATACCGTTGTCGGTGCGGGAGCCACTCAAGGGGCAATGGATGCGGGCAATTTATTAAAACCAATGTTAGCCCGGGGTGAATTGCATTGTATTGGGGCCACTACCCTCGATGAATACCGCAAATATATCGAAAAAGATGCGGCATTAGAAAGACGCTTCCAAGAGGTTTTAGTGGATGAACCAAATGTGGTCGATACTATTTCGATTCTTCGCGGTCTCAAAGAACGTTATGAGGTGCATCATGGGGTGAAAATTGCCGATAATGCTTTAGTGGCAGCGGCACTGCTTTCTAATCGTTATATTAGCGATCGCTTTTTGCCCGATAAGGCCATTGATTTAGTTGATGAAGCGGCGGCCAAATTGAAGATGGAAATCACTTCCAAACCGGAAGAACTCGATGAAATTGATCGCAAAATTCTCCAGTTAGAAATGGAAAGACTTTCTCTACAAAGGGAATACGATCCAGCTTCGCGAGAACGGTTAGAAAAGTTAGAAAAAGAACTGGCTAACCTCAAGGAAGAACAATCGGGATTAAATGCCCAATGGCAAGGGGAAAAAGAGATTATCGATCAAGTTCGTGGGGTTAAAGAAGCGATCGAACAAGTTAATCTAGAAATTCAACAGGCCGAACGAGATTATGATTATAATCGCGCCGCGGAATTAAAGTTCGGAAAATTAACCGATCTGCAGCGGCAAATGTCCGCCCTAGAAACTCAATTGGCCGACAAACAAACCACCGGTAAAAGTTTATTAAGGGAAGAAGTTCTCGAATCGGATATCGCCGAAATTATCTCGAAATGGACGGGAATTCCTCTCAATAAATTAATCGAATCGGAAAAAGAAAAACTCCTCAATCTGGAAGAGGAATTACACGAAAGTGTCATCGGTCAAGAGGAAGCGGTCACAGCCGTAGCCGAAGCGATTCAACGTTCCCGCGCCGGTTTATCGGATCCCCACCGTCCCACGGCCAGCTTTATTTTCCTCGGTCCGACGGGTGTTGGCAAGACAGAATTGGCGAAAGCTTTAGCGCGCAATCTCTTTGACACCGAAGAGGCTCTAGTTCGCATCGATATGTCGGAATACATGGAAAAACACAGCGTTTCCCGTCTCATGGGTGCGCCTCCGGGATACGTCGGCTACGATGAAGGGGGACAATTAACCGAGGCAATCCGGCGTCGTCCCTACTCTGTCATCCTCTTTGATGAGATTGAAAAAGCCCATCCCGACGTTTTTAACGTTATGTTACAAATCCTTGACGATGGGCGCTTAACCGACTCTCAAGGTCATCTGGTTGATTTCAAAAATACCATCATTATTATGACCAGTAATATCGGTTCTCAATACATTTTAGACGTGGCTGGTGATGAGTCTCGTTACGAGGAAATGCAGGCGCGGGTGATGGAAGCAATGCGGAATAGTTTCCGTCCCGAATTCCTCAATCGTATCGATGAAACGATCATTTTCCATAGTTTACAAAAAGCGCAACTGCGATCGATTGTCAAACTACAGGTAGCCAATCTCAGTGATCGCTTGATGGAACAAAAATTAGCCCTGAAACTTGCCGATATTGCCCTCGATTATCTAGCAGAAATTGGTCACGATCCAGTGTACGGTGCGCGACCCTTAAAACGGGCAGTACAAAGATATGTGGAAACTCCGATCGCTAAGGCAATTCTGCGCGGCGAATTCAAAGGGGGAGACACGATTTTTGTCGATGTGGCCGATGAAAGATTGACCTTTAAACGGTTAGCTTCCCCGGTAGTAACTGCTTAATTAGCAAGGGTGGGCAATGCTCACCCTTTGATTATTATGGAAGCAGGGGATTTTTGCTTGAATCTATGACTGTAACACTGCTCGCACCACCGGCTGAAATAATTCACCTGTCCGGGATTAGCTGGAAAACCTACGAAACGTTGCTCGCAGAAATGAGCGATCGCCGTCTCTGGCTGACCTACAATCGTGGCAATTTAGAAATCATGGCTCCTTCGACCGGACACGAATTTAGTAAAACACTCATCGGTCGCTTTGTCGAAACCCTAGCGGAAGAATCGCTAGTCCCGATTTATCCCCTCGGTTCTACCACCTTTAAACGCCCTCAATTAAGTGGTGCAGAACCAGATGAATGTTTTTACATTGATAATATTGAGGCGGTTCGGGGGAAAAAGCGACTGGACTTAAATGAAGACCCTGCACCAGATTTAGTCATAGAAATTGATGTCACCAGCAGTTCTCAAAATCGCCTTCAGGTTTATGCAGATCTAGGCGTGGCAGAGGTTTGGGTTTATAATGGGGAGTCTCTGGTCATCCAACAATTACAAAATGGCACTTATATCACCTCCCCAACCAGTCAGTTTTTTCCTAATTTACCCATCTTAGAAATTGCTATATTTTTACAACAAGCTGGCCAGACAGATTACCTAGAGTTAGTAAAAGCATTTCGGAATTGGGTCAGAAGTCAGCTGGAAAAATAAAAGGAAGGTTTTTCAACGTTAAATCTCATACCAAAATCCCCTTGCTCCCTGCCAAAAATCAAATTTTTCCCCCCTAGTTTCTGACCAGTCTTCTAATTCCAATTCGCTCGCAGAAATATCTTCGCACCAACTGGGAGGAGGAGCGATCCTGATTGCTTCCGGAACCACTAAATGCAGAACCACTGGGTGGAACCCCATCCAGAGCAATTTGGAGACTCCAGACTGGATGAATAACTGGCGTAATTGTTCCCGTTCCAAAGCAGCGATCGCATCTTGTTGGTCAATTTCCTGGCAGTTGATGCCCCAACTCTCTAGGGTGGAACAGATTACTGGGGGTAAGTTGCGGGCCCGATCTTCCGGGGAGCGATGGGTTAGGATAAAGGCCGACCCCAGGGCAGCACTCAAGGCGATCGCATCTCGGAAAGCATAGCCGAGCAGATCGGTGTGAATTTGTCTATCTAAACTGCGGGCTAACCATTCCCAACGACTGACTAAACTGCTGTCGGTTTCTTTGGGCAAAAGGGATTCACCAAGCCCATCGCCGATCCAAAATAGATAATGATTACCTAAATCCGTCTCTAGTCGCAGTCTTTCCCATTCCCGCAAAGTGCGACGGGTTTGGGCAGAAAGTTCCGGGGTGAGAAGGGATGGGCAATTGCCCTTCTCTGGGGACGCTTCTAGCCAAGGCCGCCAGCGATCGAAAACATCGCTATTATCAATTAGATGCCAAAATTCTCGCGCTATCCATAATTCGAGAAATCGTCCTAATTGTTTGACCAGGAGCAGACCATAATCCGATAAGGCCAAGTTGGGATCGAGGACACAAGACCAACGGCGTTGATTTAGGTTAATGGAGAAATCGGGCAAAAGAGTGGCACTCATCGGGACACCTCTAAAAAAATAGCGTTACACCCCAGCAGACCCCGAACCGATAACACTGCGCAGCGCCGGAGTTACCCCCGGAAAGGCCCGGCCTTCGGGAGTCATGCGATAGGCAGCCAACCAAGCTTCCGAATGGGGACCCATGGGTCTGAGTTCCGATTGGAATAAAATCGGGTCAAGGGCGGTTTTAAAGTCGTTATCGGCGACAAATTGCAGAATCCGACGACCGCTTTCCGCCATTTTTGCCCGTTGGGAAGGTTCGGCAATACCCCCCAGATAGCGATTGGAGACGATTTCGATCACATCCCATTTGGTATTGGCATCGAAGGCTTTTTTGATATCGGGTGCATCCAAAAGGTTGAGAACCGTATTGAGATAATGTCCAGTTTCCATCGTCAGGGCCAAAATGTTACCGTAGGTGGAGCGATCGAGAGCATAGCGCAGATCCAAGCCGATGCGTTGAACCGTGCCGATACTGCCAAAGGGTCGCTGTTCAATGAGAGTGCCACCGCGAATTACTTCCCCGATCAATAAATCTCGGAAATATTGGGCAACGGCCACCATAAACCCGACTAATTGCCGATGAAAATTGCGGTTAACGATCGCCCCCGAAGGTGGTTGGGCATTACCGTAGTTAAAGGCGCGACGGTAGGCCATCATCCGGTCGCGGATCGTATAGCGCAAAGGTTTCCATTTGTCAAGTAAATATAGACCTCGCGCCCCCGGTCCCCGTTGAATCCGCATCCGTCCCTCTCTAAACAGACGCTGCAGCACTTGGATGACTTGAAAAACTTTCATCCGTTCGTGTTGGTAAATATAGTACAGTTCGGCGGCGGCGTGCAGTTGACTAGGAACGACGGAATCATCGAAATCGGGCTGGATATAGGGATAGGAAACGTTCTCGAAGGGAACCGGTCCTTTGGGTCCAAATCCGATTAAATCGAGGAAACTATCGGGACTACTGGAACCGTCGGCAGCCCCCTTGAGTAGTTCACCGAAACGGTCTTCGAGTTGCTGTTCGTACTGTTGGCGCTCTTCCGGGGGCATCGCTCCTAATTGATCTCTCAAAAAGGTCGCCCACAAGCGTTGAATGGTTTCTGTGGTGTTGTAGGTCATGGTTGGATTCCTTTAGGTTACTTGATCAGGGGTGAAATCAGGGGTATGGGTTTCATCCTGAGCTTCTCAGTATTTTTCTCCAAACAGTTAGAATTGATTGCCAGAACTTTGAGATTTTGTTTTTTGAATCGGTCTCGATTTGAGATACCTGTTCAGCCGAACTTTCCTGAATTTCTGAAAAAGAGAAATCTAAATTGCTTAGTCAGCCAGCAGGAGGACTTTGGTGCTTCTGGAACTCATTAAATTTTTGAAGAAACTCTTGAAACCGTTGGGTTTTGGGTTTTAGCTGCCCATCTTTTTCACCGAACATCTCTTCAATCATCTCCCAATTCTCTTTATACAGTGAGTCTCCCTGATCTAAAAGCTTCAAGAGATCCCAGGCATTAACATCCTGATACACTCCTTGCAAGAAAAGCTGTTGTGGATTTTGGCGGTAAGGGTGATTGAGAAGAAGATAAACTATTAGGTCAAGGCTTGGTTTAAGCTGGTTAAACTTCTCCATATTTATTTCGAGAGCGTCAAGCCTTCCTAAAATCTTTGTGAGATATTCACCTCCTCCTGTATCTCCTGTATCTCCTTTAGGTCCTGCATCTCCTTTAGGTCCTTGAGCGATTGCACCACCAAGGCTTTTGAAAATTTTATCCTCTACATCTTTCAGCAACTTTAGGCGAGCTTTAAGTAAGTCGGAATTTGTACAATCAAAACCGGAACAGGCTATGTTAAAATCATCTAAAAGCCCGTCTTTCAGCACGTCCCCCCGCTTTGCATAGAAGTGCAAGTCATTTCCAGAAATAGCCAGAAATTGCGCTATTTGTCGGAACAGGTTGCAGTCTCCCTTCCTTAAAACTGCAGAGAGAGTTTCGAGGTAAGTTAGCAAAAACATCTGAATGACGAAACTGCCTGATTCTCCTCGGATACTAATCGCATCCCGAATCTCTGCCAGACGGGTATCAATATCTCCTAATCCTGCCACTTTTGGTTGGTTTTCCTGATCTGTTCCGCGCAAAAGTTCTTGTAATCCGACTGCATCAGTAGGTGGAGTCGCTGTCTTTTGAGTTATTTTCGAGAGATCTTTAACGAATTCTATCAATCTCTTCTCAGAAGTCGTATTCATAGAAATCATCCCCTAAATGATTGTTGTTTTCTACATCAATACAAGTAATTTAAGTATCAAGTTCCTCATGGCTTGATGATGGCTTTTCCCCTGTTATTTAAGGTATGCTAGGGTGCTGCTGGGCGTCGAGGCTCGCCGAGATTGTAAGCAATAGTGTCCACAGCCTCAGAAATATCCTCTAGTTGCGGAGGCATCTTATCAGCAATGTCACGCAGGCTTTCTTCGTAGTTACCGGGTAACTCAAATTTCTGACAGGGGGACAAGCCAGCTGAAAAGCTTATGTAGCATGGAATACAGACACAGACTCCCAAAAAAGATAAGTCATATTTACCATATATGACCTAAATAACGAAAATGATAA
>NZ_JACJSW010000101.1:0-42755 GCF_014698375.1 Microcystis flos-aquae FACHB-1344
TCCGATTCCATCCCGAACTCGGTTGTGAAACTTCGCCGTGGCCAAGATACTTGTCGGGTTGCCGACCGGGACAATAGCTCGATGCCAGGATTATTCTTTCCTACCCCTCAATCTCACCAGATTGGGGGGTTTGGTTTTATCTAAGCTATGGTCTGAATTAACACAAAAGGTTGCACGATTAGTGTATTAAAAAGGTTATCGGGATGGGAATTCCAATCGCTTAATTGCTCCTGTGTCGGTTTTTCCAGTAGTTTTTCCCCGATCCAATTCTGCACTTGAGCAACCTGATCACCAGCGATCGCTTCTGCCACTTCGATTAAATTGAGGGAATCGGAAACCAGGATCAGCGCATCCCTTTGAGCATGGGGGATCAAGTCACTCCACTCCACTTCGGCTAATTCCTCTAATAACTGATCGTGAATACTACCCATACTGTCAATCCTTGCGAAAAAGCTCGCTCAATAACGAATTAGCTCCTCTTTCTAGCATACAGGCAAAGGGACAGCCGATTTCCTTCCATCTATAGTAATTGTAGCGGTTCTCACACCCGTGTGTGACAGTTAAACCTTTGCTGATTAAGCTTTTCAACATCGATAATGTACCTCTTACGAACAGGAAACGCTATATCACTGTTTACTGATCACTGAAAAAGCTGACGGCTGACGGCTCAGATGTGTAATTAATTGTGCTTAGAACCTTATGACCGAAACGATTTGCGCCCCTGGGAAAGGCAGTGCTTCTCCTTCTCTGCTGCCCCAAGAGAGTCCTTCCACAGAGTCAATGCCACTGGCGGCTTGACACCTCTCCTGAACGGTTACAAAATTACTACCGGACTTGACAATTAAATAATTAAATTTTGTTTAACTAAGTATTTTTACTTAGGGTAAGCCGCTAGAATAAAAATGGGAGCGGTAAAAATAAAAAACAGTAAGCAGTCTTTATTGAGTTTAGGTAAAGTAGACCCAGAGGAGGGATAGGGTAATCGCATAAAAAGACCTCTTGACAGATACAGCTTGGCCTCGACCATTGACCATGCAAACGTTTCAGACTTTTGCTTTGTAACGAAACAGTCATAAACCTGACGTAAGCAATACTAAAGCAAATAGGTTCTTCGGTTTGTGTTATGCAATGGAGGGGGGTTATAAAGGATAAAACCCTTACATAGAAAGACATTGCTTCGATTTTTGCCAATTGTTTTCTATCTAGAACGAGCTAATCAATTGAGTCTTTTGCCAGATAAGGATTTAGTCGATTTATGCCCCCCTATCGAACCATACCAAGTAACGAAGAACCAGCAAATATTCAATCAAAAGCCAAAACCCTGTATCAGCAAGACTTTTTGCCATTCTCAATTGTCAGGTTATGTTGAAGTGCGTGCGATTGCTTTGTAATTAGTTTTATGTTAAAAGAACTTCAGAAATCAGTTGTAGAGGAAAAAATGCTTGATCTGTCTGTAGAGTCAAAATCTCAAGGCGAAGGCGAAATTTTTCAGGACATTTCTACTTTTGTAGATATTTTGAACCATAGAGCATTGCAGCAAGCCGAGCAAACAGCTTATATCTTTTTGGCTAATGGAGAAACAGAAACCGCCAGACTGACTTATCAGCAATTAGAGCAAAAAGCAAAAGCTTTGGCGGCTCAACTTCAGTTACAAATGTTTCCGGGAGAAAGAGCTTTATTGCTCTATCCATCGGAGGAAGAATTTATCATTGCTTTCTTTGCCTGTTTATATGCGGGTGTTATTGCCGTTCCCGTTTATCCTCCCCGACGTAATCAAAAGCTCTCTCGACTACAAGCAATAACTAAAGATGCTCAAGCCAAACTGGCCTTAACTACTACATCCTTATTAAGTACTATTGAGGAAAAATTTTCGAGTGACCCTGAGTTAGTAACAGTACCTTGCCTAGCTACTAATAACATCCCGGATAAGCAAGCAGAAAACTGGCAAAAACCGAATCTTTCTTTAGAGGACATAGCTTTCCTACAATATACTTCTGGTTCCACAGGTATGCCTAAGGGAGTTATGGTTAGTCATAAAAATTTACTTCATAATGAAAAACTGATTGCTTCTGCCTTTGGACATACAAGCGAAACTATTGGTGTAGGATGGTTGCCACTATTCCATGATATGGGACTAATTGGTAACGTATTACAACCAGTATACGTCGGATTTCCTTGTGTGATTATGCCTCCAGAAGCATTTATCCAAAAACCGCTCCGATGGTTACAGGCTATTTCTCGCTACAACGCTACCAGTAGTGGCGGTCCTAATTTTGCTTACGAATTATGTGCTGATAAAATTAAACCTCAAGAGCGAGAAAATCTGGATTTAAGTTGTTGGGATGTAGCTTTTACTGGGGCCGAACCTGTTCGAGCGGCTACCTTAGAAAAATTTGCTAATACTTTCGCTGATTATGGTTTTAAGAGAGAGGCATTTTATCCTTGTTATGGGATGGCTGAAACTACTCTATTTGTATCGGGGGGAATTAAAAGCCAATCTCCTGTGATTGCAGCAGTTGATAAATTAGCTCTTTTAGAAAATAGTGCCGTTACTATTAACTCTCAACACCCGAATGCTCAATTATTAGTTGGTTGTGGTCACGCTTGGTTATCAGAAAAAATTGTAATTGTGAATCCTGAATCTTTAACTGAATGTCGAGATGGGGAAATAGGAGAAATTTGGGTATCTAGTGATAGTGTAGCTCAGGGTTATTGGAATCGAACCGAACAGACAGCAGAAACTTTCAAAGCTTATTTAGCTGATACCCAGGTTGGGCCATTTCTGCGGACAGGAGATTTAGGATTTTTACTGGCTGGTGAGTTATTTATCACAGGAAGACTCAAGGATTTAATTATTGTTCAGGGACGTAATCATTATCCTCAAGATATTGAATCCACCGTCGAAAAAAGTCACCCGGGATTGCGGCAAGGGTGTGGAGCAGTATTTTCAGTGGAAATTGCTGGTCAAGAAAGGCTAGTAGTTGTTCAAGAAGTCGAACGAAGCTATCTGCGTAAATTAGACTCACCAGCGGTAATTGAGCAAATTATTCGCTCTGTTGCCGAAGAACATCAACTAGATGTTTATGCTGTGGTACTGCTGAAAACAGCAAGTATTCCCAAGACATCTAGTGGCAAGATTCAACGTCAAGCTTGCCGAGCTAGTTTTCTAGCAGGAACTCTTAATGTGATTGGGGATTGGAGTAAAAATCCTGAACATAAGAATGGATTTAAGCAGCTTAAATCAGATATTAACTCTCTGCTAAAACAAGTCAAAAGTTATCAGGTTGTTGAAGAATTCTCTGAGGTCAGTCAGAATCAAATTGTGTCCGATACTCAAGAAGCAATTGAAGAGTGGCTAATTAAAAAAGTTGCAGAGAGCTTGCAAATAGCACCAGAAAAAATAGATATTCAACAAGACTTAGCAAGTTATGGACTGAGTTCTTTAGCGGCAGTAAGTCTTTCGGGAGAGCTTGAGCAATGGCTCGGGAAAAGTGTATCTCCTATGCTGGTTTATGAATATCCTAGCATTCATGCAGTTGCTCACTATTTAGCCCTAAATGGATTAAGTTCTGAAGCTCTAGCTACAACTTCATCCACAGTCGCTCAAAAAACCTCATCACAACCTCAAAATGAGCCGATCGCTATTATCGGTATTGGCTGTCGTTTTCCTCAAGCTAAATCTCCAGACGCATTCTGGCAACTATTACGCCAAGGAGGGGATGCAATAACAGAATTATCTTCTCAAAGATGGAATCATCAAGAACTGGGCAATTTAAACCCCATAAATGGTGGATTTTTAGATAATGTTTATGATTTTGATCCTCAATTTTTTGGCATCTCACCTCGGGAAGCAGTGGAAATGGATCCCCAGCAAAGACTTCTCTTAGAAGTTAGTTGGGAAGCTCTCGAAAATGCTTGTATTGCCCCCGAAACTTTAGCAGGGAGTCAAACAGGTGTATTTGTTGGCATCAGTAGTGATGATCATGCTCGCTTGTTATCTAAAGATAATGAGTCTATAGGCACTTACTATGGCACGGGTAACGCTTTTTGTGTGGCGGCTAATCGTTTATCTTATTTTCTAGATTTCCATGGGCCTAGTTTAGCTATAGATACGGCCTGTTCTTCCTCGTTAGTTGCTGTCCACGAAGCTTGTAAGAGCTTAACAGATGGGGAATGTCATCTCGCATTAGCAGCTGGGGTAAATTTGCTGCTATCTCCCCAATTAACTATTAATTTCTCAAAAGCAGGGATGTTAGCCGCTGATGGTCGCTGTAAAACCTTTGATGAAAGTGCTAATGGCTATGTAAGGGGCGAAGGTTGTGGGGTGGTTATCCTCAAACGCCTAGAGAAGGCTATTCAAGATGGCGATCGCATTTATGCAATTATTCGCGGTTCAGCAGTTAATCAAGATGGTCACAGTAATGGACTAACTGCACCCAATAAACAAGCTCAACAAGCTGTTATTAAAAAAGCCTTAGCCAAAGCTCAGGTAAGCGCCAAAGATATTAGCTACGTGGAAGCTCATGGTACAGGTACATCTTTAGGGGATCCGATTGAGCTTAATGCTCTCAAAGAAGTATTAATGGAGGAGCGTCAATTAGATCAGCCCTGTTGGATCGGCTCTGTAAAAACTAATATTGGTCATCTCGAAGCAGCCGCAGGAATTGCCGCACTGATTAAAGTTTGCCTCGCTTTACAAAATCGTGAAATTCCTCCTCACCTTCATTTGCAAAAACTCAATCCTTATATTTCTCTAGAAGGAACTTCCTTATCTATTCCTACTCAATTACAGCCTTGGAAAAAGGGTAAAAAAGGGCGATTAGCTGGGGTATCTTCTTTTGGTTTTGGTGGCACTAATGCTCATGTTATTTTAGAAGAATTTGTTCCAGAAACCTTGGAGCAAGAGCAAAATAAACCATCTCTTGCTATCTTGACTATTACCGCTAAAACTAAGTCATCTTTGCGAGAATTAGTATCAAGTTATCACAATTATCTTCAAGCAAATCCGCAAATCAACTTACAAGACTTTTGCTTTAGTGCTGATGTGGGGCGCTCGCATTTTCATCATTGTTTAGCTATTCAAACTGAGTCTTTAACTCAATTACAATCCCAGTTAGAGGCTATTATTGAGGGCAAAGAAGCTGGGGGAATTTTGACCGGTGAACTATCGCACCAGAAGCACCAGAAAATTGCGTTTCTTTTTACAGGTCAGGGGTCACAATATATCAATATGGCCCGGGAACTTTATGAGACTCAACCTACTTTCCGTAGAACCCTTGAACACTGTCAAGAGATTCTTAGTATCTATTTAGACAAACCTTTGCTATCTATTCTCTATCCTCAAGAGGGAGAGAACTCACCCATAGATGAAACAGCTTACACCCAACCCGCCTTATTTGCCATAGAATACGCACTCGCTCAATTATGGAAATCTTGGGGTATTGAACCTAGTGCAGTTATGGGTCATAGTGTAGGAGAATATGTGGCCGCTTGCATTGCCGGGGTGTTCAGTCTTGAAGATGGGTTAAAACTCATCGCTTATCGAGGTCGTTTAATGCAAGCATTACCTTCTAACGGTAAAATGGTAGCAGTTACTGCCGACGAAGAAACTGTCAGACGTGCCATTATTTCTTATGAAAAACAGGTTTCTATCGCTGCTATTAATGGGCCATCTAGCATTGTTATTTCTGGGGACAGTCAAACCGTTGATGCAGTAGTCGCTAATTTAGATACCGAATGGGTGAAGACAAAAACCTTACAAGTGTCTCATGCTTTTCACTCACCTTTGATGGAGCCAATATTGGCCGAGTTTGCCAAAATTGCCCGAGAAATCACCTACTCAAAACCAAATATTAGCTTAATTTCTAATGTCACTGGTAAAATAGCGACAGCCGAAATAGCTACGCCTTCTTATTGGGTGAATCATATTCGCCAGACCGTAGAGTTTGCCGCAGGAATGAATACACTAGCGAGCCACGGTTATGAGGTTTATCTAGAAATTGGTCCCCAACCCATTTTAATAGGAATGGGAAGTCATTGTATTCCAGAAGGCAAGGGAGTATGGTTGCCAAGTTTGCGATCTAGAAAATCAGATTGGCAACAAATGTTACAAAGTTTGGCAGAATTATATGTTAGAGGAACACCTGTAAATTGGACTGGATTTTCAAAAGATTATTCCTATCATCGTTTGAGTCTGCCAACTTATAAATTTAGCCGACAATTGTATTGCCATGGCAGTATATTGTCCGACTGCTCCACTACAAGAGTTGAGTCAACCAATGGTAAAGGACATATTTCTCACAACAATCCTCAGGGTACTCAGCAATTTGAGTTATACTCTAGCAATGGCAATGGACATCTTCATCCTTTAATAGGAAAACGGTTACATTTGCCACTAAAACCAATTATCTTTGAATCTCAAATCAGTCAAGATTGTCCCAATTATATTCAACACCATCAGATTCAAGCAACCACTATTTTCCCTGCTACTGCTTACTTAGAAATGGCTCTTGTCGCCGGGATCAATGTTTTTAAATCCGACTCAATCAGCCTAGAAGATGTGAAGATTGAGCATCCCTTATTTTTCGAGGGTAATCAAGTCAAAGACATCGAGTTAATTCTGACTCCTCAAGATTCCCAGACTTATACCTTTGAAATCTTTAGTCTTAATCCTGTTGGCGATTCTTGGACACTTCATACTTTGGGTAAAATTATCAAAGTAACAGATATTACTCAACCCAGTCCAGTCAACTTAGAAAACTTATCAATTGATTCTCTTGAATCCGTAAATGTTGAAGATTATTATCAACAATTACAACAACGAGGAATGGACTACGGAGCAAGTTTTCAAGCCATTACAGACCTGTGGCAGTATGAAGGAATGGCTCTCGGACAGATTCAGTTACCAGAACCCTTAGTTAATGAAGCTTGTAACTACAAATTACATCCCGTTTTACTGGATGCTAGTTTACAAGTATTAGGGGCGGCTTTATCAAGAGAAGACTCTGGCGATGCTTACCTACCTGTGGGTTTAAAGCAATATCAAGTCTATGGTTCTGTACCCCTTCATCTATGGAGTAGAGTTAAGTTAAATCAAGACTCTTCTGAGCCTTCCCAAACCATCACCGCAGATGTGGACTTATTTGATGACAGTGGGGTACTGCTTGCCGAAATTCAAGGATTATCAGTTAAGCGTATTAGTTCTCAAAAACTGGGGCAAGTTGTGCAAAAAGAGGAGACAGAAAACTGGTTATATGAAATAGTCTGGCGACCACAAAACCGTGATTTGAACTTACCTTTAACCGGAGCAGAAAATCTTGGCACTTGGTTACTGTTTACCAAGGGTGATGGAATGGGTTCATCTTTAGCTAATCAACTAACACAATTAGGTGAATACTGTATTCTCGTTTCTGTTGGCTCTCACTATCAAAAGCTAAACCCAGAAAGTTATACAGTTAATCCTCTTGTTACTGATGATTTTACCAAACTTTTCCAAGAGAGCTTAGAAAATAAACCTCCCTTAAAAGGAATAGTTCATTTATGGAGTTGTGAGAATAATTCATCTACAGATTTATCTCTAGAGGCCTTACAAAAGGCGCAAGAAATAGGCTGTGGTAGTGTCTTGTCTCTAGTTCAAGCTTTAACTCAAAAACGAGGTACAAATTTACCCCGTCTGTGGTTAGTTACTCAAGGTGCACAAACTTTAGAACCCTCAGACACATCCTTAGCTATTGAACAAGCGCCTTTATGGGGACTTGGCCGAACGATCGCCCTAGAACATCCAGAATTACAATGTGTATGTGTGGATCTAGAAGCATCACCCAATGCTAACCAATCCCTACTTGTAGCGGAAATATTAGCTCCTGACAGCGAAAATCAGGTGATTTATCGTCAAGAAATCCGTCATGTTTCTCGACTGGTGCGACATAGTGCCCACAGCACAAGTCAACAAGAGAAAATACGCCCTGATAGCAGCTATCTAATTACTGGGGGTTTAGGAGCATTAGGATTAAAAATAGCTGATTGGATGGTTTCTCAAGGTGCTAAATATTTAGTTCTCACTGGACGAAGTGAACCAAATACAGAAGCTATCACATTGATTGAACAATGGAAACAGGCAGGAACTGAGGTAGTTATCATCAAGGCTGATGTTTCTAAACAAGAGGATGTTCAAAAATTATTCCAGAAAATGACAGTATCCTTACCCGTTATGCGTGGAATTGTTCATGCAGCAGGAGTGTTAGATGATGGACTCTTATCACAACTAGATTGGCCACGTTTTACCCGTGTTATGGCTCCCAAAATAACAGGAACATGGAATCTACATTGTTTTAGTTGGGATCTACCTTTAGATTTCTTTGTCTGTTTCTCGTCCATAGCCTCATTAATGGGTTCACCGGGTCAAGGTAACTATGCCGCAGCTAATGCGTTCATGGATGCTCTAGCTCACTATCGCCGGAGTTTAGGACTACCCGGACTAAGTATTAACTGGGGTCCATGGTCTGGAGTGGGTATGGCAGCCAATTTAGACAATCGCTTTTTTGCTCAAGGCATTAATCCCATCAGAATTGAGCAAGGGTTACAGATATTCGGTGAATTAATTCAAGAAAATATAGCTCAAATTGGGGTTTTATCCGTTGATTGGCCACAATTTATAGCATCTTATCCCTTTAATATTCCTCTATTGACTCAAATTGCCCAAGATGTAGGAGGATATGATGGATTATCAGCTACTCAGTCGCCAATTCTGTCTCAGTGGCAAGAGTCTTCCAGTGATTCGAGGATTTTGCTTTTACTTGCTTACATTCAAGGTTTAGTTGCTAAGAGTATAGGGACAGATGCTGCTCAAATTCATCTAGATCAGCCCCTAAAAACAATTGGTTTTGACTCCCTAATGACTGTTGAAATGAAAACTAAGCTAAGTGTTGATTTGGGAGTTGATATTCCTCTAACTAAATTTCCTGAAGATGTTACTGTTACCACTCTAGCCATTTTCGTGAATGAACAATTAATAGAGAAAGTCTCCATTTCTCCTGACCCTGTAATCAATCAAGTTGATGAAGAGCAAATTTCTGAGGAGTTGTTAGCTCAACTAAACCAGTTAACGGATCAGGAACTTGATGTTCTTTTAAGTTCTATATCATCTAATTAAGGAGATTCGAAAATGACTAATACTAGCCAAACTCTAGCTAATCTTTCCTCTCAGCAAAAACTTCAACTCATTGAAAAATTGCGACAACAAAAGGAAAAAGCTAATTCAGCCCCAGTTACTTTAGTTGATTTTTCTAACTTTGATCAACAGCCAGCTTACCAGCAAATGAAGCAGCAATTGATGCAACTTGAAGCAATTGGTTTACAAAACCCTTACTTCAAAATTCATCAAGGAGTAGCTCGCAATATTACTCAAATTGGTGAGCAAGAATTGATTAATTATTCAACCTATAACTATCTGGGAATGTCAGGAGATCCCAAGGTTTCTCAAGCAGCCAAAGATGCTATTGATCGTTATGGAACTTCTGTTTCAGCTAGTCGTGTAGCATCAGGGGAAAAACCCATCCACCGAGAATTAGAACAGGAAATTGCTAATTTACTGGGAGTAGAAGATGCGATCGTTTATGTGGGAGGACACTCTACTAATGTTATTACTATTAGTCATCTTTTCGGACGCAATGATCTGATTGTTTATGACGCACTGAGTCACAATAGCGTTGTTCAGGGTTGTCTTTATTCAGGAGCAAATTTGTTCTCTTTTGCTCACAATGATGGGCAAGCTCTCGAACAAATTCTTAAAGACAAACGTTCCAGCTATGAAAAAGCTTTGATTATCATTGAAGGAGTCTATAGCATGGATGGTGATATTGCCAACTTACCTAAGTTTATTGAACTTAAGAAACGTTATAAGACGGCTTTAATGATTGATGAAGCTCACTCTATTGGTGTACTTGGAAAGTCAGGACATGGTATTGGAGAATATTTCGGAGTTAACCCTACAGATGTAGATTTATGGATGGGAACTTTAAGTAAATCTTTCGCTAGTTGTGGTGGATATATTGCCGGCAACCATGCTTTGATTGAGTATCTCAAATATACTGCTCCCGGTTTTGTCTATAGTGTTGGCATTTCCCCGCCTAATGCCGCTGCTGCCTTAGCTGCCATTCGATTATTAAATGTAGAACCTGAGCGTGTAGAACGTTTGCATCAACGGGCAAAACTGTTTCTCCAGTTAGCCAAAGAAAGGGGACTTAATACAGGATTAAGCGATGATTCTGCTGTTATTCCCGTGATTGTTGGCAATTCTTTGCAATGTATTCAACTGTCTCAAGCTCTTTTTTCGAGAGGTATTAATGTTCAACCGGTAATTTATCCGGCTGTCTCTGAACAAACAGCAAGATTACGTTTTTTCATTAGTTGTACCCATAGCGAAGAGCAAATTCGTTTTACGGTTGAAACGGTTGCTGATGAATTAAAAAAAATTCACAACAGTTTATAGGTTGTGATTTCTGCTTAATCTAAATATCTTAGTTTTCTCAATTCAGAGGTAAAAAAATGACTGCGCTTTTAAAAATGCCAAGACTTTTCTATCAAGTTGCTAAAGTCAAACTTAGCCAAGTTAAATCTAATCAGACTGCTGATTATGACAAGGCAGCTATTTCTTACGATGATTACTACTCTCAATATCTTGGTAGTAGTGCTTTAGAACTATGGAAAAAATTACCTGTTAAAGAAGGACAATGTATTCTTGATTTAGCTTGTGGAACAGGGTTTTTTACGAGCAAATTAGCTACAAAAGTTGGTCAAGAAGGTAAAATTACGGCGGTTGATCTTTCTACTGGAATGCTTCAAAAAAATAAAGAGAAAGCATTGAATAAGAATCTCACTAACATTGATTTTATTCAATCAGATGCTCTGGCATTTTTAGCCAATCTGTCTAGTGGATCTTTTGATGGTTTAGTTTGTGGATGGGGAATTTGTTACATGAATCATTCTAAGTTGAGTAAAGAGATAGAAAGAGTATTAAAACCGGGAGGTTTTTTAGGAATCATTGAAAATCGGGCTTGTTCTCTCAAAGACGTTTCCGATCTTTTTACCCAAGTTTTGATGGATTATCCCCAAGCTATGACCAAGAATATCGATCTTCATCTTCCTAAGGATAAAGATTACTTGATTAAGGCTTTTTGTAAGAATAATCTTGAGCAACAAGAGGCATGGAATGGAGAAGTTATAATTCCTTGTACTAATGGAGAGCAAGTAGCTGATTATATGTTGAAATCTGGAGCATCAGCCGGTTTTATCAATGCGTTACGACCGGATTTAGTATCTGAAGTTTTTCAGACTTTTATTCAGTATGCTGAACAGCGATTTGAGTCTCAAAATCCTGTTTTAGTCAAACATGATTTCTGTGCCTTATTAGCTCTCAAGAATTAAATCAACCTAGCCAGATAGATATAGCATCAATATCTGGCTTTTTTTAGCTTTTTGCCCAGGAGATTTTAACTTATGATAAGTTGGTATTATCTGATCATTGCTATTTTATTTGAAACAGCAGGGACAACCTGCATGAAATTATCGAATGGATTCACTAATCTTCTACCATCTGCCCTAATTTTAGTCTGTTATGTTGCCAGTTTGTCTATCTTTACAGTCGCCCTGAGAGGTATTAATTTGAATATTGCTTATGCTGTGTGGTCAGGACTGGGAACGGCTCTAGTTGCAGTGTTAGGATTTTTGATCTTTAAAGAAAATCTAAGTCCTCTAAAAATTGTGTCAATTATTTGGATTATTATCGGAGTAGTTGGTTTAAACCTTAATATGAAACTTCATTAAACATTAATTAAGGGATGTATGTAAAATGGGAAAAAACAATGATAACTATCCTCTAAATAAACAGGTATTACCTAAACAATACTCTAATTTTTTGTACGGACTACGAGGTCTAGCTGCTTTATTTGTCTTAGTAAGCCATATATGGTATCAAATTTGGCCAGCAGATGCAGAACCTTTAGGGTATTATGAACGTCCAACAGGATTAATATTGTTTCTAACCAGTTGGCTGTACTATGGACATTTTGCTGTTGTTATTTTTATTCTCCTTTCTGGATTTTGCCTAATGTTACCTGTTATTCAAGGAGATGGAACTTTGCCGGGAGGAACGGTGGAATTTCTCAAAAAGCGTTCCCACAGGATTTTACCACCTTATTATTTTGCCCTTTTATTTTCTCTATTCCTGATCGATATTTTTATCGGGACAAAAACCGGCTCTCAATGGGATATTAGTATTCCCGTGACTCGATTAGGAGTAATTGCCGATTTGTTAATGCTTCAAGATTTTATTGCCCCTGTCCAAGTTAATTATGTGTTTTGGTCTTTAGCTGTAATTTGGCAACTTTATCTTTGTTTTCCCCTAATTATCCTTAGTTGGCAACGCTTGGGAAGTTTGGGAACAACAATTGCTGTAGGTTTTTTATCCTACACAATTATCTTACTTCTTGAGGCGGCTCATGTCGAAGATGTGCCTCCCCAATATATCGGTTTATTTTTCGATTTTACTTTAGGAGTCTTAGCTGCAACTCTTGTGTTTTCTCAAGACAGTTTATGGATCAAAATACGTGAGTATTTTCCTAGTCAAATTATCGCCGTAATTTGTGGATTATTAATTATCGGCTTGTGTTATTTGTGGGGATTTGATAAAGTTGAACAAAACTTAGCATTTTTGGATAACTTATGTGCGTTTGCTACTCTATCTATACTGGTTGCAGGAGCAAGTCTGAAACCAAATTTTATCAAAGATATACTCTGTTTCAAACCTCTTGTTTTTGCGGGAACTTTTTCCTATAGTCTGTATTTAATTCATGCCCCTCTTTTACAACTGATTTGGCAGTATTTTCTCCATCCATTAGGATTGGATAAGGCTTCAGAATTTTTCGGGCTATTGGTAATTGCTCCACCCCTGATTATTGGGTTTTCCTTAATCTTTTTTCGGTTCTTTGAACGTCCTTTTTTAAATCGTCGCTCACGGTCAGTGAATAACGACAAAAGAAATAGCTATGAAACTTAATTTATGCTCAAAATCTTTTCCTTCTTGGCACTGGATTTTAGCTATCGCTGTTATTACTACGACTATCACCAGTGTGGGTATAGTTTATCAAGTTTTGCCTCTCAGATGGAATAATTCACATCCCTCTGAATCAAAAGCAACAATACTCCCTATTACAAAAGTAGCTGCTTTGGGAAGATTAGAACCCGAAAGTGAGGTTATCCGTCTTGATGTTCCTTTGCCTTTAAATGGCGATCGTGTAGAACAATTATTAGTTAAAGAAGGGTCGAAAGTATCAGTTGGACAAATAATAGCAATTTTAGATTCCCGTAACCGCTTACAATCAGTAGTTAAACAAAATCAAGAACAGTTAAAAGTAGCTCAAGCACGTTTATCTCAAGTTAAAGCAGGGGCAAAGGTTGGAGAGATTAATGCTCAAAAAGCGACGGTAGAAAAGGCTAAAGCTGATTTAGAGGGACAAACTAGGGAACAAAAGGCAACTATAGCCAAATTACAAGCACAGTTACAGGGAGAAACAGCCACACAAAAGGCGACAATTTCTCGGTTAGAAGCAGAACTAGAAAATGCTAAAACTGAATGTCAACGTTATCAAACGTTATATCAAGATGGAGTCGTATCTAGTTCTGATTATGATAGTAAATGTCTCAATCAAAAAACCCTGCAAGAGAGTCTAAAAGAAGCTCAAGCTAATCTTCAACGTATTCTCGCTACTTATCAAGAACAAATCGCCGAAGCTCAAGCTAGCTTAGAGCGTACTAAAGCAACAGGAATACAGCAAATTCAACAAGCAGAAGCTACCCTTAATCAAGTGGCTGAAGTTCGTCCAGTTGATATACAAATTGCTCAAGCGGAAGTTGATAACGCTTTGGCTAATTTACAACAAGCAGAAACCAACTTAAATCAAGTTTATATCAAGAGTCCTATTAACGGACAAATTCTCAAAATTCACGCGCGAGTTGGTGAAAAAGTTGGTGATTCTGGATTAGTAGAACTGGCAGAAAATAATAACATGGTAGCCGTAGCAGAGGTGTATCAAACTGATATTGATAAAGTGAAACTGGGACAACAAGCTGTCATTACTAGCCAAGCTTTTTCGGGTAAATTAAAGGGTACTGTCTCACAAATTGGTTTACAGGTCGATAGGCAAAATGTCTTTAGTAGTCAGCCGGGAGAAAATATGGATCGCCGAGTTATAGAAGTCAAAATCCGCCTCAATTCCCAAGATAGTAAGCGAGTAGCTGGCTTAACTAATTTGCAAGTACAAGTAGAAATAAAAGTAAAAAATCCCAATTCTTAACCCCTTAATCTTAAGTCAATATATGCTCAAACAACTGTTCCGTAAAACTCCCTTAGCATGGCATCAGCTAATGAAGAAAAAAATTCGTCTTTTCGTCGCAATAGCAGGAATTGCCTTTGCTGATATTCTGATGTTTTTCCAACTAGGAATGTTAGATGCTTTGTTTGATGGATCCGCAAAATCTTATCAACTTTTACAAGGGGATCTAGTCTTAGTTAACTCTCAGTTTCAAACCCTATACATAGTTAAACAATTTCCCAGAGAGCGATTATTTCAAACCCTCGCCTATGAACAAGTTGAATCAGTGTTGCCTATCTATATGGGTTTTGCTCAATGGCGTAATCCTCAAACTGAGATTAATCGTACTATTTTAGTTTGGGGCATTGATCCAGTTAACCCACCTTTATCCTTAGTAGAACTTGAGGAAAATCAAACAAAATTAAAACTACTTAATCGGGTATTATTTGACCAAAGTTCTCGACCAGAATACGGACCAATTACTGATTTATTCAAACAGCAAGAAAATCTAGAAATCCAAGTTAATGATAAAACTGTAGAGGTAGTTGGTTTATTTAATATAGGAGCTTCCTTTGTAACTGACGGGAATGTCATTACCAGTGATTCAACTTTTCTTAACCTTTTTCCTGATAATAAACCTGAGCAAATATCTATGGGTCTTATTAAATTAAAACCGGGAGTAAATGTTCAAGAAATTCAAGCAAAAATTACAGCAAATTTACCCAAAGATGTAAAACTACTTACTCCATCTCAATTGGCACAAAATGAAATTCATTATTGGAGCGCTCAAGGAATCGGCTTCATTTTTAGTTTAGGGGTGATAGTAGGATTTATTGTTGGTATTGTGATTGTTTATCAAATTCTTTATTCTGATGTGTCAGATCATCTACCAGAATACGCTACTATGAAAGCTATGGGTTACAGCGATCGCTACTTACTTGGTGTCTTAATGCAAGCTGCCTTATTATTAGCTATTTTGGGTTATATCTCCGGCTTTTTCCTGTCTTTAGGACTCTATCAAGTTGGTTCAAGTGCTACTCAATTACCAATTATGATGAAACTTGGACGCGCTGTAATGGTATTAATATTGACAATTACTATGTGTGCTGTTTCTGGCGCGATCGCCATGAATAAACTGCGTTCTGCTGACCCAGCGGATATTTTTTAGTTTCGAGGATAGTTACAACTATGGAAATGCTGCAAATTGAATCTGTAACTTCATTAGAACCTGTTATATCTATCAATTCTCTTAACCACTATTTTGGCGAAGGAAAACTGCGTAAACAGGTATTATTTGATATTACTCTTAATATTAATCTAGGAGAAATTGTCATCTTAACAGGTCCTTCCGGCTCCGGCAAAACTACCCTACTAACTCTGATGGGGGGGTTACGTTCCGCTCAAGAAGGGAGTCTCAAAATTTTGGGACAACAAATATATGGAGCAAGCAAAAACCAATTAACCCAGCTTCGTAAACAACTTGGCTATATTTTTCAAGCACATAATTTAATGAGTTTTCTGACTGCTAAACAAAATGTTCGCTTATCTCTGGAACTTCATGAAGAATTTCTTCAGGAAGATTTAGACATCAAAGCACAAGCGATCTTAGAAACAGTTGGCTTAGGAAACCGAGTCGATTATTACCCAGAAAATTTGTCTGGGGGACAGAAACAACGAGTGGCGATCGCTCGCGCCCTCGTCAGTCATCCCAAATTAGTCCTCGCTGATGAACCGACCGCGGCCTTAGATAAACAATCCGGGCGCAATGTGGTGGAAATCATGCAGAAATTGGCAAAAGAACAAGGTTGCACGATTTTACTTGTCACCCACGATAACCGGATTTTCGACATCGCCGATCGCATTGTCAATATGGAGGATGGTCGTTTAGGGGATTAACTGCCCAAAAATTACTTGCCAAAAATCGGCCTTTCATGTTAGACTAAAGTAATGTCATCTTGGAGAGGTGGCAGAGTGGTCGAATGCGGCAGATTGCTAATCTGTTGTACGAATCGTAAGACCGTACCGAGGGTTCGAATCCCTCCCTCTCCGTATTTTTTGGGTAGGTTCGATGACTGCTCGCCAGGATTATTTCTGCTCCGTATATGGTCCGGTTGCCTCTTGGCGTTTCGGCAGCTCTCTGGGCATTGATCCGATTGGTTTAGTTTCCACCTGTTCCTTTAACTGTGCCTACTGTCAGTTAGGAGAAATTGAGCAAAAAACCGAGCAACGAAGAATTTTTATCACCAGCGAACAAATTAGCAGGGATTTAAGTGCCTTTGCCCCCTGGGACGTGGATATAGTCACTCTCAGTGGTAGCGGGGAACCCACCCTCGCCCTCAATTTAGGGGAAATACTGGCCACCGTCAAGGAAATAACCGAGCGGCCGGTGGCGGTCTTAACCAATAGTACCCTCTTGGGAGATGCCCGAGTGCGTCAAGACTTGAGCAAAGCTGATATCGTCGCCGCTAAAATCGATGCTGTTTCCGAGGCCCAATGGCGACGGGTTAACCGTCCGGTCTCCGGTCTGGATTGGCAGGAGCTTTGGTGGGGATTAAGACAATTTCGCCAAGAATGGTCGGGAAAACTAGCAATTCAAACCATGCTACTGGCCTCTTGGTCGCCCCAAGAGCAAGACCAGTATATCGATTTGATGCAACAGCTACAACCGGATGAAATTCAACTTAACACCCCGACCCGTCCCCGGGCCAGACAAAGACAATTAGAAACCCGCGGTAATAATCCCCTCACCGCTGCCGACGGAATGCAAATTCTCAAACCCGTAAACGCTGAAATATTGGCAATTTGGGCGCAAAAAATCGCCACGGCCACGGGAATTACCGTGCGCTGTGTGCCGCTTACCGCCACAGGTCTCTAAGGCTTCGGCCGGGGTTTTTCTTCTTTCGGCTTCACATTAAAATAAGCCTCCATTACCTGACGTACCATAGGTGCGGCCACTTTACCACCACCACCGCCGGAATGTTCCGCAAAGGCGACCACGACAATTTCGGGCTTGTCGAAGGGTGCGAAAGCTCCAAACCAAGCGTGGGACTTGCCTGGAGGTGCTTCTGCCGTGCCGCTTTTGCCCGCTACAGGCGGTAAAGCGGGGTCCGATAGGGCCCGCCCCGTTCCTTCCGCTACCACGGCTCTCAGGGACTTTCTCAGGGTGTCTAGGGTGCTAGGTTTCATGTTCAAAGACTTGCGCCATTCCTTAACATCCCGGGCATCCTGTAAAAGGTGCGGTTTCACCAAAAAACCACCGTTAGCGGGGACAGCAAACATCACAGCTACCTGTAGGGGAGTTGCGAGGGTAAATCCTTGACCGATCGACATATTAATCGTATCCCCTACAGACCAATCCCAGTTTTTAAAATTACGCAGTTTCCAATCGCGATCGGCAATTAACCCCGGAGTTTCTTCCGCTAATTCTATCCCGGTTTTCTGACCGAAACCGTAGCGCCGAGCCATGGCAATTAAAGCCGGTCCCCCCACCCCGCGACCTATTTGACCATGAAAAGTGTTACTACTCATGGCCATGGCCCGGACAAAACCGATCGGACCAAAACCGGCGTGATTCCATTCCCCAAAAGCTGTCCCCCCCACATAAAGGGCAGCAAAGGTATTTAAGACCGTATTGGGGGGAAATTTACCCGATTCCATGCCAGCAGTGGCAGTGACGACTTTAAAGGTGGAAGCGGGGGGGAATCCTTGCAGAGCGCGGTTAACAAACGGGTTGCCCTCCGCTTGTAGTTTTTTCCAAGTGGCGGTGGTAATTGGGGCTGAGAAAACATTGGGATCAAAACTAGGATAACTGACCATGGCCCGCACGGAACCATCCCGGGGATCGATCGCCACGATCGCACCTTTGCGTTTTCCTAAAGCGGCCTCGGCGGCTTTTTGGAGTTTTAAATCTAGTGTCAGGGTGACATCTTGCCCCGGTTTAGCAATTTTTTGGCCGAGAATTTGGATTACTTGTCCCGATCCGTTGACCTCTAACTGCATTCCTCCCCATTCTCCCCGCAATTTTGACTCGTAGGCGGCTTCCACACCCATTTTACCGAGGACATCTCCCAATCGGTAGCCCTGGGGTCTTTTGGCTTGATATTCCTCCGGGGTTAGTTCCCCCGTATAACCGAGAATATGCGCCCCGACTTTACCATTGGGATAGTAGCGCACTGATTCCACGTCCACTTCAATGCCGGTTAATTCGTCTTTGTATTCCTCTAGGGCGATAATTTGAGCCGGAGTTAAACCCCTAGCGATGCGGATCAGGGTGGAGGGGTTTTCGTCCGCTTCGTTAATGCGTTTTTCTAGGTCGCTTTTGGGAATGCCTAAAATACTGGCTAAACGGTCAAGATTGAGTTTTTGAGCGGGATTACGCTGGGATTTGGGCCAAATATAGGCCGCATGGGTTAAGCGGGCCGTAGCCAAAACTTTGCCATTGCGATCGAATAAGTTGCCCCGGACTGGGGGTTTGGGAAGAATGCGAATCCGGTTATTTTCTGCCCTTTCTCGGTTAATTTGTCCTTGCTGCAGTTGTAAATAGGCCAATCGTGAGCCGACTCCTCCTAGCAGGACAAGGCTAATTAAGCCCATAATTAGCCATGACTGACGCTGACGACCGACTAGACGCTCTTTATCTTTGATTTTATTCTGTAATTTATTCGGCGCTGGCCGCGTCGGCGAGGTGAGCGTTTTTTTCCGTTTCAGTTTGACTTTGGTTTTTGATAGGAGTCCGCTATTACGCATTTGCTTAAAGTTAAAAATTTAAAAGTTATTAGGGCAGTTATCAGTTATCAGTCATCAGTTATCAGTTATCAGATTTGAGTTCTAAGTGAGCAGTATGTATTAAGTGAGCAGTATTAAATAGTAGTTTGCCACTGTCTTTTCACTGTTTACTGCTTACTGAAAAGGACGCAATACTAGGTGATTTAGCTCCTCTGTTTACTAAAGTTCAGGGTATCCGCAATATATCTTAACAAAATCGGAGTAAATACTGGGAGTGGAAGGAACCACTCCAGACACAGAGGACACAAAGATTGAGCGCTTCTATAGTAAGTTAAAGAGAGCCTGGAAACTGGCGCATACATATAGTTAAAAGTTTGTCAAGTATTTCTTAACCCAATTTAACATTATCCCTGTTCAAAATGTAATCACACTGCGGATAGAATCCCCTTGGCGCATCAGGTCAAAAGCCTCGTTAATCCTTGCCAGAGGTAGAACGTGGGTGATTAAATCATCAATGTTAATCTTGCCCTCCATGTACCAATCGACTATTTTTGGTACATCTGTACGTCCTCTCGCTCCACCAAAAGCCGTACCTTTCCAGACGCGTCCGGTGACTAATTGAAAAGGACGGGTACTAATTTCTTGGCCGGCCCCAGCTACACCGATAATAGTGGCAACACCCCAACCCTTATGGCAACATTCCAAAGCTTGACGCATAATCTGGACATTGCCGATACACTCAAAACTATAATCGGCCCCACCTTTAGTTAAATCCACCAGATAGGCCACTAAATCCCCCTCGATTTCTTGGGGATTAACAAAATGAGTCATCCCGAATTTGGTCGCTAAAGCTTGTTTCTGGGGATTGATATCGACCCCGACAATCATATCGGCCCCCACCAAACGGGCCCCTTGAATAACATTTAAACCGATACCTCCCAGACCAAAAACCACCACTTTTGCCCCCGGTTCCACTTTAGCGGTATTAATCACCGCACCGATACCTGTAGTGACTCCGCAGCCGATATAACAGACTTTTTCAAAGGGAGCATCGGGGCGAATCTTGGCCAGGGAAATCTCCGGCAGTACGGTATAGTTAGCAAAAGTCGAGGTTCCCATGTAGTGATAAAGAGGCTGACCATCGAGGGAAAAACGACTGGTTCCATCTGGCATTACTCCCCGACCTTGGGTAAGACGAATCGCTTGACAGAGATTGGTTTTAAAGCTGAGACAGTACTCGCACTGACGACATTCGGGAATGTATAGGGGAATAACATGATCCCCCACTTTTAGGCTAGTGACACCTTTTCCCACTTCTACCACGATTCCAGCCCCCTCATGACCTAAAATTGAGGGAAATAAGCCTTCAGGATCGGCCCCAGAGAGAGTATAGGCATCGGTGTGACAAACTCCCGTGGCTTTGATTTCTACTAACACTTCCCCCGCTTGCGGTGCTGCTAATTTTACCGTTTCAATAGTTAGGGGTTTTCCTGCTTCTAGGGCAACTGCCGCTCGAACATCCATAGGCTCAAAGCAATAGGTTTTTTCCAGTATAATACCGTTAAACTGCTGAAGAGTTGTAATAGAACAATTCTCAACTTATCTCTATGCCAGTCCTCACCATCCGCGAAGAAGGAATTAACGATGGTGGCTTTACTGCTACTCTCAATTTTGATAGCGGTAACAGCTACCCAATTACGGTTACTGACCCCTTTACTAACCAAGAAGAAAAAGACCTAGAATGGTACTTTGAGGAATGGTTAGTATTTCCGACGCTAGAGACGGATAAAGCGCAAAAAGCCGCCAACAGTGTCCAAAACTATGGCGAAAACCTATTTAAACAGGTTTTCCAGAGTAATTTAAATGCTTATGGGGAATATCGAGACTTGCGAAAGCAGTTAAGTCAACTGCAAATTATCATCGAAAGTCAGTCGCCAGAATTTCAAGCTTTACATTGGGAAGCGCTGAAAGATCCTGATTTACCGCGTCCCTTTTCTATAGATTGTATCATCTCCCGCCAGCGTCGAGGGGCTACAGTTGTCCCGGTGCAAATGGCCACTTATCCTACTATCAATCTTCTGGTGGTGATTGCGCGTCCTAATGAGGAATCTGATGTTAACTATCGCACGATTTCCCGTCCTTTAGTAGAACTGGTAAATAGTAGTGAAATACCGGTAAAAATTGATATTTTGCGTCCCGGAACTTATGAATCACTAACCAGACATCTGGATGAGAAGGGAGAAGGATACTATCATGTTATTCATTTCGATGTTCATGGCGGATTAATGGAATATGAACAGTACCAAAGACAGGTTCACGGGGATTCTTGGCGCTATCAAAGGGGATGGGGACTGGAGGATTTAGCAGAATATGAGGGAGTAAAAGCTTTTCTGTTTCTGGAAGGAGAAGAAAAAGGTCAAGCGACTCCGGTAGAAGCGACGGAATTAGCGAATTTACTCACTGGGAAAAATATCCCTATTTGTATTCTCAATGCTTGTCAGTCAGCAAAGCAAATTCCCCAGGAATCAGAAGACTATCGGGAAACCAGTTTAGGGAGTCGTTTGATGACTGCGGGAATGCAAGCAGTGGTGGCGATGGGATATTCGGTGACGGTTTCTGCAGCTAAGTTGATGATGAAACCAATTTATCAGCAATTATTGAACGGAAAAGACCTAACGGAAGCGATGCGAAAGGGACGGTTAGAGTTATTCAATAATAAGCAACGCCGCGCCTATTATAATACGATAATAGATTTAGAAGATTGGTTATTACCGGTGATTTATTGTCGCGGTAAAATTAATCTCAATTTGCGTCCATTTACTCCAGAAGAGGAAGAAAAATACTGGGAACATATCGGCAATCAATATGTCTTTCCTTTACCAGAATACGGCTTTGTCGGCAGGGATTTAGAAATTCTCAAAATGGAAAAGGCGCTGCTGAAACATAATATCCTTTTACTCAAAGGAATGGGAGGGACAGGAAAAACTACTTTACTCAATTATCTACGAGAATGGTGGCAGAAAACCAACTGGGCGACCCATATTTTCTATTTTGGTTATGATAGAAAAGCTTGGACGTTAGAACAGATTGTCCATGAAATTGGTCAGGTAATTTATAATCGTTTTGAACAGGCGAGTTTCCAAGCGATGAACCTGAAAGCGCGGGTAAAGAAACTAGAGCAAAAACTCCGCAGTGAGGCGTATATTCTCATTTTAGATAATCTGGAGTCGGTGACGGGACAACCGTTAGCAATTCAGAATACTTTACCGGAGAATGAGAGGGAAGAAATCGCCGAATTTCTCAAGAATTTGGTCGGGGGAAAAACGAAGGTAATTTTGGGTTCTCGCAGTGAGGAAACTTGGCTGCAACGCAGGACTTTTAAGGAGAATATCTATCACTTACAAGGATTAGACCAAGAGTCGAGAACTGAATTAGCGGAGAGAATCTTAGAACGTCAGGCGAAGGGTCGGAAAAATGCGATTAAAAAGGATGATTATTTTAAACGCTTGATGAAGTTGTTGGCGGGATATCCGTTGGCGATGGAAGTGGTATTAGCGAATCTGAAGCGACAGTCACCGGAGGAGATTTGGCAAGGGTTACAGTTGGCGGAATTAGTTAATGTGGGGGATAAGGATAAGACTAATAATATCATCAAGTGTGTGGAATATTCCCACAGTAATTTGTCGGAGGAGGCGCAGAAGTTGTTACTCTGTTTAGCGCCTTTTAGTGGGGTTATTTTCAGGGGTGTTATTCGTCAATATAGCCAACGACTACAGCAATTAGAACCTTTACAAGGCTATCAATTTGACCAATTTGATGCAGCGATTGAAGAAGCGATTCATTGGGGTTTGCTTTCGCCGATGAGTGAAGAATTGCCGAGTTTTTTGACTATCCAGCCCATTTTTCCCTACTTCCTGAAGACGAAGTTAAAGGAATTAGCACCAGAGACACAAGCAGCAATTTGGGAGGGTTTTAAGAATCATTACCGAGACTTGGCAGGTTATTATGGTAACTTACTAAATTCCAAAAATCCGCAAGAGAAGCAGTGGGGGATATTGTTCTGTCGCTGGGAGTATGAAAATCTGTTCAATGCGTTGCAGATTTGTTTGGAGAAGCAGGAAAGTTTTGGATTTTTTACTTGCTTAGATAATTACTATAAAGTCACTTCTGATTCAGTAACTAGAGCAAAATTCATGGAGAGTTTGTGCCAATCGATAGAAAAATATCCTCCTGAATTTTTGCAAACTGAGTTTGGTTATGAAATGGGATTTGCATTTCATAGGTATGGAAGTGGACTGCTAGACATAAAACAATATAACTTAGCCAAGAATTACTATGAAAAAGCTTTGCAAGCATATCAATCACTAAGTCAAATAGAAGAAAGGACAAAACAATCTTACATATCTACAACCCTGCACCAGTTGGGATATTTAGCGCAACAATTGAGGGAATGGGAGCAGGCGCGGCTCTACTACCAGCAGGCTCTCAAGATTTATATTGAATATGGGGATCGCTTTTCCCAAGCCAGACCCCTGCACAATTTGGGAGCCGTAGCGGCAGAATTGAGGGAATGGGAGCAGGCGCGGCTCTACTACCAGCAATCCCTTGAGATCTTCATTGAATATGGGGATCGCTATGAGCAAGCCGGCACCCTGCACCAGTTGGGAATAGTAGCGCAAGAATTGGGGGAATGGGAGCAAGCCCGAAGCTACTACCAGCAATCCCTTGAGATCTTCATTGAATATGGGGATCGCTATGAGCAAGCCAAAACCCTGCACAATTTGGGAGGTGTAGCGGCAGAATTGAGGGAATGGGAGCAAGCCCGAAGCTACTACCAGCAAGCTATTGAGATCAAGATTGAATATGGGGATCGCTATGAGCAAGCCGGAACCCTGCACCAGTTGGGAAGGGTAGCGGAAGGAGTTGGGGAATGGGAGCAAGCCCGAAGCTACTACCAGCAAGCTATTGAGATCTTCATTGAATATGGCGATCGTTTCTCCCAAGCCAGCACCCTGCACCAGTTGGGAATCGTAGCGGAAGAATTGAGGGAATGGGAGCAAGCCCGAAGCTACTACCTGCAAGCTATTGAGATCAAGATTGAATATGGGGATCGCTACTCCCAAGCCGGAACCCTGCACCAGTTGGGAATGGTAGCGGAAGGAGTTGGGGAATTGAGCCAAGCCAAAAGTTATTACCTGCAAGCCTTACAAATTTGGGCAGAATTTAAGGATGGTTACGGGGTACAAACCTTTTCTTTGCCTTGTCTTGTTGCTCTTTATCGGCAAACGCAAGATGAGGGGATTCTTGTCGGTATTGCTTCTGTTTTCGGGGTTGGGGTTGAGGAGGTGCGGGGTTTGCTGGAGGGTTAGAATGGGTTTTGGGCGTAGGCTGCGTGTTTGCGGCTATCAATTCAGTTAACGTAAGTAGCTGGTTATAATTAAATTAAAAATGGATTTTAGGTTCGATCCCCCCTGCCCCCCTTGATAAGGGGGGAATAACGAACCTAGTTTGTTGTTGCGCTCCCTTCGCTAAATTCTCTCCCCTTTCCTTGTAGGAGAAAGGCCAGGGGAGAGGTCAATAATTAAGAACCCAATGCGATCACACTATCTGGTAAAGATCAAGTATAATAATAAATATAAAGACCAAATTATTCATCTACCGTTAACTTAATGAAAGCCAAATGAACTTATTAAAACAATCGGACATTCAAGAAAATCCCACAACACTTTACGAACAAGATCTTCAGTTGTGGATTGAGCAAACTATTCATCAATTACAGAATCGACAGTTTGAACAACTGGATATAGAAAACTTAATTGAGGAGTTAAAAGATTTGGGTAAGTCAGAGAAACGCGCCTTAGAGAGCAACTTAATGGTCTTGTTGATTCACTTACTCAAATTAAAGATACAGCATGATGCTCCTGAGACAATGAAAGCAAGTTGGTATAATTCAGTAGATGAGCATCGTCAGCGCGTTCAAGATGATTTACTTAAGACTCCCTCTCTTAAATCTTATCTCTTAATCTCCATCACACAAGCCTATTCCAGCGCTCGTAAAGTCGCCATCAAACAGGGTAAACGCGCTCAATTTGGTATTCGTATTCCCCAAGAAAGTGAGTATCCCCTCGCTTGTCCTTTCACACCTGAACAGATTCTAAATGAGGACTTTTACGGGTAAAAACGAAAGTAAACATTATCAATAATAAAACCATGAAACCAGAATAAGTACCTAAGCAAAATTAATTACACATATCTAACCACCTCTTGCCTCTTGCCTATCTTCACTAGGAAATTAATTTTGCACGACTACTTATCAACCATGAAAACAGGTGATATTGTTTTAATGATTAAATTATCATTGAACCCTAACGCACCATCTTCATAAAATTGGTTTGTTACGCTACAAACTACTACTAAATATAGATATAACCCAAGCCAAAGACACGAAGCAAATCTCGGCATCCTTCTTCAAAATTATCATTAAAATTAATAATTTGGAAGCTAGGTAAGACCCAAGAAAGTTTTGTATATTCACAAGGTTGATAGAGAATTGGCAAAATTTTATCTTCAAAACGCTGATCCTGTAAAGTAAAAATTAGTTCTCGCTTTACCCACATAGAATCGACCGCATCAGGAGAGAGAACGATAATAAACCAATAACATCGCCTCAAAGCTTTCCCAATTTCATCATGCCATTGCTGTGCGCCTAAAATATTAGTTTCACTATACCAAACGGGAACTCCATGACGGCGTAATTCATTGGCCAAATGAGAGACAAACTCTCGATTTTTGCTAGAATGGGAAAGAAAAGCTTCTTGGGGAATCATCTCATACCTATAGTTAAAATTAGACAAAGCATAGCTTGGGATGAGACAAGCCAAATCTAAAAGTGGTGTATCTCATGAGTCAGTCCGTCGGAGCTTGTCGTATTTTTAAGTGCCTGTGTAATTTCTTTCAATTCTTGATTGTCTTGTTCAAGATTAGGGACGAAAATCATTGGAAATTTTTTGAGAATCCAAGGAATATGTTCTAGGTTTGAATTATCTGAGGAAGAGACAATAACAGGAATGATACGACCTTGATACTTTTCTTCTCCAATTGCATAACTAATATCAGAAACAACATTAAAAGGCTTCAGTGATTCTGGTGTTAATAAGACTATCATTGCTTCAGATTCTTGTAAGGCTTTACCTATGTTATTAGCCCAGTTTTCCCCGGGTAACATTTCAGCAGCATCCCAAACTTGAAAGCCATCTTCTTTGAGAGAATCAGCAACTCTCTTAGCTAACTTAGCCTCAGTAAAGGCATGACTAATAAAAACTTTCATATTCTTTCTAGCTTCCTCGATATTTAAATTAATTCAACTGATTTATTCATAATCTGCTGACAATTTACTAAGAGTATAGCGTTTTTAGTCGCTAGAGAAACTCATTTACTCCTCGACTTCATCAGGAATAGATTCAGCTAACTTAAGCATAGCGCCTAAATCGACTGTTTCTTCAGCGAAATTTCCTGTGCGGGCTTCTGCGAGTCCCCGTTTGAGCGACTCGCGGACCCTAGGATTCTGAAAAGCCCATAGTTCTCCCCCCAGAATCGCCACCATGGGAACCAAAAGAAGCTCCCCGCTTGCATTCATCAGTATTCGATAGTGACGGTTGCTACATTCAGTCCCAAGGCTAATCCGTCCCCAAGCATCAGCCTGAATATCTTCTTTAATGAGCGAAAAATTCTGATACTCCATCACGTCTCCTCCTCTCTTCATATACTTATTCTAGATAAGTTACCCAATTTGGGCAATAGGGTTATGTCCATTTAGCTCCTCACTATCTAAAGAAAACAGGTTAAACTTGTTCGGGCTGGAGCCTTGACAACAAACCCAGTTTGTAGTTGCACTCTCTTCGCTAAATTCTCTCCCCTTTCCTTGTAGGATAGGGTTCAGGGGAGAGGTCAATAATTAAGAACCCAATGTGATCGCACTATTCGGCAACGATCAAGTATAATTAAGATAACAATTTTACTTAAAAAATAAAGTTAAGTTTGAATCTTCAATTAGGGTAACTCATGCAACTCGAAGACTATTTTAATTTTCTTGCTCCTAACGATATTCGGCTAAAAGGAACCCGCGTCGGTATTGAAACCATTTTACACGATTTCATTTACCAAGCCAAAACTCCCGAAGAAATTGCTAATACTTATCCATCTTTAACCCTCGAACAGGTATATGCGACGATTCTTTATTATCTTCATGAAAAAGAAAAAGTGAGCCAATATATCGCCGACTGGCTAGAATGGGGGCGAAAAATGCGAGAAGAACAGCAAAAAAATCCTCCGCCTGTGGTTGAACGACTGAGAAAATTGAAAGCTGAAATAACAGCCAAGCAGAAAGCTAATGACACTGAAATATTTAATTGATGAAAATGTTAATTCGGTGTATCCTCAACAATTGCGTCGCCGAGAACCAGAAATCATTATTCGAGTAGTTGGTGAACCAGATACACCAAAATTAGGTACATTAGATCCAGAAATTTTGATTTGGTGTGAGGTAATGGGTTTTATTTTAGTGACAAATAATCGTGCCTCTATGCCCGTTCATTTAATAGCTCACTTCAGGCAAAATCGTCATGTTCCTGGAATTTTTATTCTCAATCAAGATTTAAGTGTTGGTGATAATTTGTTAGAATTAATTGTAATTGCTAAAGGCTCTTTTGACAATGAATATGAAAACCAAATTATTCATTTACCGTTAACTTAATCAAAGCCAAATGAACTTATTAAAACAATCGGACATTCAAGAAAATCCCACAACACTTTACGAACAAGATCTTCAGTTGTGGATTGAGCAAACTATTCATCAATTACAGAATCGACAGTTTGAACAACTGGATATAGAAAACTTAATTGAGGAGTTAAAAGATTTGGGTAAGTCAGAGAAACGCGCCTTAGAGAGCAACTTAATGGTCCTGTTGATTCACTTACTCAAATTAAAGATACAGCATGATGCTCCTGAGACAATGAAAGCAAGTTGGTATAACTCAGTAGATGAGCATCGTCAGCGCGTTCAAGATGATTTACTTAAGATTCCCTCTCTTAAATCTTATCTCTTAATCTCCATCACACAAGCCTATTCCAGCGCTCGTAAAGTCGCCATCAAACAGGGTAAACGCGCTCAATTTGGTATTCGTATTCCCCAAGAAAGTGAGTATCCCCTCGCTTGTCCTTTCACACCTGAACAGATTCTAAATGAGGACTTTTACGGGTAAAAACGAAAGTAAACATTATCGATAATAAAACCATGAAACCAGAATATGACCTTGCCAACATTAAAAATCGCCCGAATGACCTAACCCTCCTTCCCTGGGAAATAAGGGGGGAATAAAGTTTTTAACACCTAACTACTTACATCTAAATAAATCTCTTGGATAAATCATAGCAAAGTGAACCTTTCATGTACTCTAAATTAAGGAGAAGACGATGGCTAATCTGGATGATGTAGGAAGAGGGAAAGCAGCTGATAAAAACCTGAACGATGCTAACCGAAGCGATGTGCAGGTAAACAAAACAAGACCATATCCTTAACTGTTCTCTCTGATTTAGAGCAGTTAACCCCGTCAGTAACGGATATTTTGCTGGGTTAAAAATTTAGGTAAATTCAATTAAAAATAGCAAATTACCATTAACGTAAGTGTTAATTAAGGAGGTAAATATGGTTCAAATTTTACAAGCAAAAGAATTCACTCTCAGAGATTTAATTAATCATTTTCAACTAGAGTTTATAGAAGATAAGCATTTTTTTGGTGAATGGCAGCAAGACCTAGAAGCAATCTCTGAACAAGAAAAAGAATTGTTAGATAAAATCAAAACAGGTTATTTTAACTTATTGAATTATCCTCCCTTTTTGGAAACTTCGGTGAGGATGACGGTTTTAGACCCATTATTATTTATTGGTAACTTTTATCTATTTCCTTTTCATATTAAAGCAGAAGAGTCTGTTGAAATTATTACAAAAGAGCAAGATTTAATAATTAAAGGAAGGTTAGATACTTTAATTCTAAAAGAGCAATTATGGGTAATGATTATTGAATCAAAACGGGTTATTTATTCCGTTGAAGCAGGTTTACCGCAATTATTAGCTTATTTAATGGCCAATCCTCATCCCAACCGTCCTAATTATGGAATGTTGACCAATGGTTCCGAGTTTTTATTTGTTAAATTATTATGGGACGGTAAACCTTTATACGGAACCTCTCGTTTATTTGCCATGAGAAATCCGGGGGATTTATATGAGGTTCTCAAAATCCTTAAACATCTCTGTCAACTAATTTGAGTATCAAGATAATCAGTACCTACAAAATCATTACTCTCCTATTTCCCTCTGTTGTATAATTTGCTCTGAAAGGAACAAATCAGAGGCATAAATAAAAATTATCAGGATTTTTTCGGCTTTTCTTGACTATTTCAGCCTTATTTGTCCTAACAAGCTCAAGAATACGAGATTTTTTCTCTAGAATTGCCCAGCCTGAGAGGGGAATGATAAAGTTAGATAAGAAAATTAAAGATGGTGTGATTAAAGTGAAATTTGCTGCTAGTACCTATTTTTCCCTGCTGCGTCATTGTGCCGTTCCTTTGTTGTCGATCGCCACTTTTACGCCAATTCTCTTAACTTATTTAGCCAAGGAAAAACCAGAAACCCCGCAACCGCAGGCAAATCTAGAGACTGCTGCCTTTCCTTCCCCTATTATCCCATCTCCGATCGCACCCTTAACCGCGCCATCGCCGAAACTAGAGCCCTCTCCCCAATCTTCCCCCTTGGCGCCGAAAAAATTAGCACCATCGGCCCATACTGCCCCTAATACTGCCCCTAATACTGCCCCCGCTGCTGCGGTTAAACCAGTGACTAGACAACCCTTAGTGGTTCCCGCTAATTATACGCCGCCGGTGCTAGAAATTCGCGTGGCGATCAAAAGGGATGTGGCCAGTGTTTTGATTGGAGTTAACGGACCTGCGGTGATCACCGATCGCCAAGGTCGTGGTTTAAAAACGATTGCCACTAACGAGGGTTTACCGGTCATTGCCAGTGCCAAGGGCTTAAAAATGGGCGATTTATCGCTGCCAGAGGTGATTTTTGTGCAGCCCACCAGTGCCGATGGTTTAGTTTATGTGGATGATAGTTGGTATCGGGGCAAAATCCTCCTTGTCGCCCAAGGCGAGCGCTTGTTAGTGGTCAATCAGGTTAATTTAGAGGCCTATCTCTATAGTGTGGTGGGTAGTGAAATGCACTCCACCGCGCCAATGCACGCTTTAAAGGCACAAGCGATCGCCGCTCGTTCCTACGCCCTAGTACATATAATCCGCCCCGCTAATGCTTGGTTTCATCTGGGCAATAGCCAACGCTGGCAGGTATATAAAGGCATTCGCTCGGAGTATCAATCGACTCACCAAGCGGTTAATGCCACTGCCGGGCAGATTCTCAGCTATAAAGGGGGTGTAGTCGAGTCTCTTTATGCTGCCACCGATGAAATTGTCGCTTGGGCCCACGGTGGTCGCGGCATGAGTCAAACTGGGGCTTATAAATTAGCGGAAAAAGGCCTAGATTATCAACAAATTCTCGGTAATTATTATCCCGGAGTTGGTTTAGCCCGTCTAGTTCTACAAAATTAGATTGATAGGCTTTCTCGATCGCTGGTGCTAGGCTGTTGACTATAGCAGGGAGAAATAGTTGAGCATTTGTACTAAAATTCCCAACAGCTTGCCGACCTGTTTCTTCTAGTTGATAACTGATCACTGATAACTGATCACTGAAATGCCGACCATAGCAGATTTCTAGTAACCGTATTACAATAAACTTTCAAAATGCTATAGCAGTAAATCTCTCTATGAATAGCCCCTTTCTCGACTACCTCAACGGTCCCAAGCATCCCGTCCTCGTCTTTGATGGGGCGATGGGAACTTCCCTACAAAGCCAAAATCTGACGGCCGAGGACTTTGGTGGGGCAGAATACGAAGGTTGTAACGAGTATCTTGTCCATACTAAACCTAGCGCCGTAGCCAAAGTCCACGAAGCCTTTTTAGCCGTGGGTGCGGATGTGATTGAAACCGACACCTTTGGGGGAACCTCGATAGTTTTAGCCGAGTACGATTTAGCCGATCAAGCCTATTATCTCAACAAAACCGCCGCCGAACTGGCCAAGGCTTGCGCTAATAAATACTCTACCCCCGAAAAACCCCGTTTTGTGGCGGGTTCCATGGGGCCGGGGACAAAACTGCCCACTTTGGGTCATATTGACTTTGATACGCTCAAAAATGCCTATGTGGAACAGGTAGAGGGTCTGTACGATGGCGGGGCAGATTTATTATTAGTAGAAACCTGTCAGGATGTCCTGCAAATTAAAGCGGCTTTAAATGCTATTGAAGAAGTATTTCAGCAAAAAGGTCAACGATTGCCCCTCATGGTTTCAGTGACGATGGAAACCATGGGAACGATGTTAGTAGGAACGGAAATTAACGCCGTTGTCTCTATTTTACAACCCTATAAAATCGATATTTTGGGACTTAACTGCGCCACCGGTCCCGATTTGATGAAACCCCATATTAAATATCTCTCGGAAAATTCCCCTTTTATTGTTTCTTGTATTCCTAACGCTGGTTTACCGGAAAATGTCGGCGGTCAAGCGCATTATCGCCTCACTCCCGTAGAATTAAAAATGGCTTTAATGCACTTTATCGAAGATTTGGGAGTACAAATTATCGGCGGTTGTTGTGGTACTCGTCCCGACCATATCCAAGCTTTAGCGGAACTAAGTCAGGGGTTAACTCCGAAATCTCGTCATTATCATTATGAACCCTCCGCCGCTTCTATTTATAGTACCCAACCCTATATTCAAGATAATTCTTTCCTTATTGTCGGGGAAAAATTAAACGCCAGTGGTTCTAAAAAATGTCGGGAACTTCTCAATGCTGAAGACTGGGATAGTTTAGTATCGATGGCGAAAGCGCAGGTAAAAGAAGGGGCGCATATTCTCGATGTCAACGTCGATTATGTGGGCCGGGATGGGGTGCGCGATATGCACCAATTAGCCTCTCGTTTAGTTAATAATGTCACCCTACCTTTAATGTTAGATTCCACCGAATGGGAAAAAATGGAAGCGGGGTTAAAAGTAGCGGGGGGTAAATGTATCCTCAACTCTACTAACTACGAAGACGGGGAACCGCGTTTTTATCAAGTCTTGGATTTAGCGAAAAAATACGGCGCAGGGGTAGTAATTGGAACCATTGATGAAGAAGGAATGGGACGCACTGCCGAGAAAAAATTCCAGATAGCTAAACGGGCCTATTATGCGGCGATAGAATACGGAATTCCTCCCTACGAAATCTTTTTTGATCCTCTAGCTTTACCGATTTCTACCGGTATCGAAGAAGACCGAGAAAATGGCAAGGCTACCATCGAAGCAATGGGACGAATTCGCCAAGAATTGCCAGAATGTCACATTCTTTTAGGTGTGTCTAATATCTCCTTTGGCTTGAATCCGGCAGCGCGTCAGGTATTAAATTCCGTCTTCCTCAACGAAGCGATGCAGGTGGGGATGGATGGGGCAATCGTCAGCGCTAATAAAATTCTTCCTCTGGCAAAAATTGAACCAGAATATCAGCAAGTTTGTCGGGATTTAATCTATGATAATCGTCGTTTTGATGGCGATATATGTGTTTATGATCCCCTGACCAAATTAACCGAATTATTTGCGGGGAAAACTACTAAAAAAGACCCCTCTAGTAATGCTAATTTACCCGTGGAGGAACGCTTAAAACAGCATATTATTGATGGGGAAAGATTGGGACTGGAAGAGGCTTTAAAGCAAGCTTTACAGGACTATCCACCCCTAGATATTATTAATATTTTCCTCCTGGATGGGATGAAGGTAGTGGGTGAGTTATTTGGTTCAGGACAAATGCAGTTACCTTTTGTTCTCCAATCTGCCCAAACTATGAAAGCAGCTGTTGCTTTTTTAGAACCCTTTATGGAGAAAAAAGAGGGGGATAATAATGCCAAAGGGACTTTTATTATCGCAACAGTTAAAGGGGATGTTCACGATATTGGTAAAAATTTAGTTGATATTATCTTGACAAATAACGGCTATAAGGTGATTAATTTGGGCATTAAACAACCCGTAGAAAATATCATCGAAGCCTACAAAGAACATAAAGCCGATTGTATCGCTATGAGCGGTTTATTGGTGAAATCAACGGCTTTTATGAAGGAAAATCTAGAGGTTTTTAACGAAAAAGGAATCACCGTTCCTGTTATCCTTGGCGGGGCAGCTTTAACTCCCAAATTTGTCCATGATGACTGTCAAAAAACCTACAAGGGACAGGTTATCTATGGTAAAGATGCCTTCTCTGACCTGCATTTTATGGATAAATTAATGCCCGCTAAAGCTGGGGGTCAATGGGATGATAGTAAAGGCTTTTTAGCGGAGTGTGCCGAGACAGAAAAAACCCCGGTTGTCGCAGAAGAATTAGAGGTTAATCCCGATACTATTTTTACCGATGGCACCCTGGACAAAGAATTAGTTATTGATACCCGTCGTTCGGAAGCGGTGGCAGTTAATATTCCCCGACCAACACCGCCCTTCTGGGGTACTAAAATATTAACAGCAGCAGAAATTCCCATCGAGGAGGTTTTCTGGTATTTAGACCTACAAGCTTTATTTGTCGGTCAATGGCAATTCCGCAAACCCAAAAGCCAATCGAAGCAGGAATACGACCAGTTTTTACAGGAAAAAGTTCATCCAATTCTGGCAGCATGGAAAGAGAAAATTGTCAAGGAAAATTTACTAAACCCCACATTAATTTATGGTTATTTTCCCTGTCAATCTTCCGGTAATTCCCTGTTAATTTACGATCCCGAATCGATACAAGCGGGCGAAAAACCCGAAAATCTGCAACCGATCGCCATTTTTGAGTTTCCTCGCCAGAAATCCGCTCGTCGTCTCTGTATTGCTGACTTTTTCGCCCCGCAGGAATCCGGTATGATCGACGTTTTCCCGATGCAAGCGGTGACAGTGGGGGAAATCGCCACGGAATACGCTAAATCTCTCTTTGATGCCAACCAATACACCGAATACCTCTATTATCACGGCATGGCTGTCCAAACCGCCGAAGCCATGGCCGAATGGACCCACACCCGCATCCGTCGCGAGTTAGGTTTCGCAGAGTTCGATCCCGATAATATCCGCGATATACTGCAACAGCGTTACCAGGGTTCTCGCTATAGTTTCGGCTATCCCGCTTGTCCCAATATTCAGGATCAATACAAGCAACTAGCTCTGTTAGGATGCGATCGCATTGGGATGTCTATGGACGAAAGCGAACAATTGTACCCAGAACAATCCACCACCGCCATTATCACCTATCACCCCACCGCTAAATACTTTAGTACCTAATCAGTTATCAGTGATCAGTTATCAGTTATCAGGTGTGAGTTTTTATCGGTAAAACCCCACACCCCACACCCCACACCCCACACCCCACACCCCACACCCCACACCCCACACCCCACACCCCACACCCAGGAAAAACTTTTTGCCGCAAACCCCAATTAGGGCAGCCATTCCAGTAAAATTCCTAGGGAGCTATCTTTACGGGCGCGGGAATTTTGGGCTTGAATATCGGCGGCTAAACGTAAATTAGAGGTAATCGCATAACCAACCGAAAGAGTAGTCAATCCCACCTCGTTAGCACCCCCCGGTGAGATAAAACTCTGACTGACGGTGATATCTGCTGCCCCCGTGCGAGAAAGGGCTAATTTGAGCTTTAATCCTAAGTTAAGCCCATCGGTGCTGTAATTTCCTGTCTGAATGTAACGATAGCCCACCATGGGAGCCAGATTGACATAATCACCCAAAGGGAGGAGATAGTATTGTAAATTGGCTCCTATTGCCGTCCTTTTGCCGTTAAAAGCCGTCTGATAATCGCCGCTTAGGGTTAAACTGGTTTGACCGAAAAACACATCTTCTACCCCCAAAATCACGCCACTGGAATTATCGCTAGAAGGAAACTCTGCATATCCTAAACGGATACGAGTGCGAAAACTAGGATCGCGGCGAATATCTTCGGCGATATCGGGTATTTTTTCTAACCAACGCTCTAAAACCGGGCTTTCTTGCCGAATTTTCGGGTCTAGGTCTAACTCCGTTTCTGCCCACACCGGACCAATCGCCCCCCATAATAAACCAAGAGCGATCGCATTTATAGAACAGCAAGAGAGCTTAAACATGATCTGCATTATACCCAAGGAGGCAGGAGGCAAGAGGCAAGAGGCAAGAGAAAGAATCTGGCAATAAAGCTTTTAGCTTAACAAATTACTGGTTACTGTTTACTGATCACTGAAAAGCCGGCACTCCCCCAAAGGTTACAATAAAAATAAAGATTCAGATTCCCCGTTATTCTTGAGAGGACGGGGGGCAGTAGGAGCAGCAATAGTGGTTAGAATATTAAAACTTTCGCAATTAAGTAGCGCAGAACGGGCAAAACTTCAGAAAAGAGCCGAGTTAGATATTGATAACGCCCTCAAAGTCGCTCAAACGGTGATAGAAACCATCCGCGAACGGGGGGATGCCGGCGTTGTGGACTATGTGCGGCGTTTTGACTACGAAGGTGCGACGGTAGAAAATATCAAAGTCAGCGAGGCAGAATTTGAGCGGGCTTTTCAGTTAATTGAACCGGAAGTAAAAACTGCCATTGAACAGGCTTTCCGGAATATTCAAGAGGTACATCGTCGCCAAATGCCAGAAGAAACACTACTGGCAGAAATTGAAACCGGTGTCTTTGCCGGCGAAAAAATCTCTCCTATCCCCAATGTGGGTTTATACGTTCCCCGGGGCCGCGGTGCTTTTCCCTCGATGATGTTAATGTTAGCCATCCCGGCAATGGTGGCAGGAGTGGAAAGAGTTGTCGTTTGCACTCCCCCCGATAAACAGGGCAACGTGGAACCCGTTTCTCTGGTGGCGGCGCAGATGGCTGGAGTCAGAGAAATTTATAAATTAGGGGGCGTACAAGCGATCGCCGCTTTGGCTTTGGGAACAAAAAATATCAAAAGGGTTGACAAAATTACCGGTCCGTGCAGCGTCTATGGGGCGGCGGCCAAACGGTTACTGTTCGGTACTGTGGATGTGGGTTTGCCGGCCGGTCCAAGTGAGTCGATAGTTTTGGCCGATGAGTCCACCGATGCCCGTTTAGCGGCCTTGGATTTATTAATTGAAGCGGAACACGGGGCGGATTCGGCGGCTTTATTAGTCACCCACTGTGAAGATTTAGCGATCGCTGCTAGTGAATATGCACAGGAATACCTGCAAAAACTCCCGGATTGGCGACGGGAATTCTGTGAGGCGGGTTTAGCCGCCTATGGGGGCATAATTTTAACCGATAGTTTGCAGCAATCCCTCGATTTTGTCAATGAGTACGCCCCGGAACATCTAGAGGTTTTAGTTAGTAATCCTTTTGCCATTCTGGGCAAGATTAAAAATGCTGGCGAAATTCTCCTGGGAAATCATACTCCTTCCTCTATGGCTACCTACGCCATCGGAGTCAATGCTGTGCTGCCGACGGGAAGTTTTGCCCGTTCCTATTCGGCGGTTTCGGTTTATGATTTTCTCAAGCGCTCTACTTTGGCTTATGTCACCCCTGAAGGCTTTGAAAAGTTAAAAGAAACCACGAAAACTTTAGCCGAGTACGAAGGTTTTCCCGCCCATAAATTAGCAATTCAACACAGGGAAATTTTACTCTAAATACAGGGAATAGGAAACGGGGAATAACTTAGATATGTAGGCAAGCTTATTTTTTAAATTCAGAACGTAGGTTGGGTTGAAGCATGAAACCCAACGCCCGCATGGGTTACGCTACCGCTAACCCATCCTACAAATAATTGTGCCTCCCTACTTAAAACACCTGAAGAAATTGCCAAAACTTACTCATCTTTGAGCTTAGAACAAGTTTATGCAATAATTTTGTACTATTTGCATGAGCAAGAAAAAATAACCAATTATTTAACCGAATTGTCTAAGGTGTAATCAGCAAGACTGAGGGAAAGTAAGTTCGGTAGCGGTTGACATCTCTCGTTAGTAGGGGCATGGCAGTGACAGCAGCGTGAGCGCCGATGTAGAAATCCGGTAAGGGAGAACGTCGCTCACCTCCACGACGAGGATATTCCAAAAAGCTTTGTCCTGCTAAAAAAGCTGCAGCATAGGGTAAAGAATCTCGGCAAAAGAAGTCTTCTGGTAGGGCTGCTTCTACCTCCTCGGGTTGATTAAACCCGATTGAGATTTCTGCATAAATAATTGGGTTAATCACTAAATTTCCTTGCTCCGCATAGTTTGTGAGCATTTGAGCCGACCACTCAAACCATTGCGGGTCTTCGGTTACAACATCAAGAATGACGTTGCTATCCACCAGAATGTCGGTCATGAGTCACGGGTCGCTTGCATGATGTCGTTGGTTGTTAGACGGCTAGTTGCTTTGCCACGGATAGCGGCAATCAGTTGCTTTCCCCGGCTTAGGGTTCTAGGCTTGCGAATTTGCAAGATATCCCCAATCACTTCCAGCTGGATTTCTGTACCGGGTAACAACCCAAGCTTTTCTTGAATATCAGGGGGAATAGTGATTTGTCCGTTAGGGCTAATTTTCATGGTGTTTTTCTGCATATACTAACAAATAATCGGAAGAGTCAGTGCCACTGGCTGCTTGACCCCCCCCAAACGTTTACCTGGGAATAACTCTGATTTATTATCCTGTATCCTATTTGGTACTATGATAAGAGCAGAGAATCAGGCAAGCATTTTATGAAAAAAGTAATTGTTATTTTAATTCTGTCTTTTCTGAGCGAACAAATATCAATAAAATCACCAATTTCTGGCAATCAAACCCTCAATAATTTAGCCGTAGCTAACAACAATAATCGTCCCACTCCCCAGAAAAAACCTAGTCCTTCTCCACAGTTTCGGTGCGATGGTAGAACTCACTGTTCCCAGATGACCTCCTGTGCAGAAGCGACTTTTTTCTTGAGAAATTGCCCCAATGTCAAAATGGATGGAGACGCTGATGGAGTTCCCTGTGAAAGTCAATGGTGTGGAAAAAAATCCTCAGAAAAATGTTGGGAAAGTTCTCAAAATAACTAATTTTGGTTCCTCACCCCAATTCTCTCACTTAAAGAATCGGGGTAGAAACAATTAAGAAGCAGTAATCACGGGAGAATTAAGATATTGATAATTCCAGTCCGATTGTTGCCAAACGCGACCATCAAGGGCAATTTGTTCGATTAAACTAGCTAATCGTAAAGCTTTTAAAGCTTGTTCCCCACCGACAGAAGGTTGGTCCCCACCGCGCACACAATGAACAAAATGTTCTAATTCCGCGTGTAGAGGTTCAATATTGCTGGTATAAACTTTTTCAATTAAACCATCTTGACGGTAGAGAACTTGACCGTAATCGGTGCTATAGTTAGCGGTGGTTTGCCGGTGAATGAGGATTTCATTGTTGAGAAAATCCGCTTCCGTGAGAGAATTTTTACAGTGGGCCGCTAAACGGCGAATCTTGCGATGAGTCACCTTACTAGCGGTTAAATTAGCCACTACTCCATTACTAAAACCAAGGGTTGCAGTGACATAATCGAGATAACCGGAATCAGTGGCAGCGCGACTACCACTAGCGGTTAATTTCACCACGGGAGCGGCGACTAATTCTAAAATTAAATCTATATCGTGGATCATTAAATCTAACACCACCGACACATCATTAGCGCGTTGGGAATAGGGACTCATGCGATGGGATTCAATCGCTAAAATTTCCTCGGTTTTCAAGACCTTCGATAACTCTTGGAAAGCGGGATTAAAACGCTCGATATGACCCACTTGCAGAATACAATCGTGATCGGCTGCCGCATTGACTAAAGATTCCGCTTCACTAATACTAGCGGCGATCGGTTTCTCGATCAAGGTATGTACTCCCCCTTGCAGACAGTCCATCCCGACTCGATGGTGTAACCGCGTGGGGACAGCGATACAAACCGCATCTACCCTAGGTAAGAGATCTAAATAATTTTCAAAAAAACGGACTCGGTATTTACTGGCAGTTTCCAGTCCCTTTTCGACGTTGACATCGGCCACCCCGACGAATTCCACGTCTTTTAATAAACTCAGGATGCGACTATGGTGTTGTCCCATGTTACCGACCCCGATAACCCCGACTTTAATCGGTTTGAGTTGATTTCTGTTACCCGGAAAGTTTGCTGGTTGATTGGACATGAATTTTAGACTCCTGTGTTCACACTCCCCACACCACTTGATTAGATTAATCAAGCTGATTTTGTCGATTAATTACCAAGATGGTATCATGGTTATCCAGATTCTGACACGATGTCGGTGTCAATGGGGGTTCTGAGAAGATTTTCTGATTCCATCTGCGGGTTTTTACTCCTAAATGCTTATCAAAAAATCATCCCTGAGTAGCGAGGACTACATATGGACAATTCAACGGATTTTAACTCCTTACGGGGATTAAGTGTTTTTTTGCTAGGAATGATGGGGGCCGGCAAATCCACCCTGGGAGAGTTGCTTTCCCGACGGTTACAATATCGTTTTTTTGATACAGATATATTAATAGAAAGGGTCGCAGGAAAGAAAATCAGGGAAATTTTTGCCGACGAGGGAGAAGCGACTTTTCGGGAGTTAGAAACCCAAGTTTTAGCCGAATTATCCTCTCTGACTAAAACTGTGATTGCCACCGGGGGAGGGATGGTTTTAAAACCGATGAATTGGAGTTATCTTCGTCACGGTTTAATGATTTGGTTAGATGTTCCCCTAGAAATCTTGGTTAAACGTTTAAAACAAGATACCTCTCGTCCCCTGCTGGAGTCCACTGATTTAGAAAGTAAACTGGAATTATTATTAGAACAAAGACGAGGACTTTATGCAGAAGCAGATCTTCGGATTGTTGTTTCTGACCTAGATACACCTGCTCATATCGTTGAGAAAATTTTAACAGCAATACCGACGGTGATTAAAGATTTTCATCCAGAAAGGGATCATAACTAATGATAGCAGCTTCAATTTTTGATTTACCTGAACTAATTCCCGACCGAGAAATTCTGGAAATTTTGGCCCAAAGTCAGGCTATTCGTCTGGAAAGAATTATTTCCACTGGTCAAACCACTCCCCGGGGTCAATGGTACGATCAATCTGAGTTTGAATGGGTGATTTTATTACAGGGATTCGCTGAGATTAGTTATGAAGATGGCAGCCAAGTTAATCTGCAAGCGGGGGATTATCTGCTGATTCCTCCTCACCAAAAACATCGCGTCGAATTTACTAGCAATAATCCCCCTTGTATTTGGTTAGCTATCCATTATCGCTAGTAAAATATAGTTTCTAACTATTGCCAGCGATCGAATAAATCGGTTAAAACTAGATTAGAAAACAAAAAACCTTCGGGGTCGCTTAATCTGACCCTGCTATCCCCCTCAATTATTACTAAATTACGCTGTTTATGCGGCTCTAAGACCTCTAAAATTGCTTTTTTGATTTCCGAACCAAAATTAGCTTCAATGGCAGGTAAACTCACCCCTGACCCTAACCTTAACCCTAGCATTAAGGTTTCGAGAAGATCATCAATCAAACTATTTTTCTCCACGTCAATCTGACAGCCTTCTTTTACCCAAGCGAAATAGTCGCGACTTTTGCGCGGACGGGTAAAACGTTGTTGATGAAGATAACTAGCAGCCCCCATACCAAAACCGTAATAGGGACGATTTTCCCAGTAAACTCGATTATGTCGGCATTGATAACCCGGTTTGGCATAGTTAGAAATCTCGTAATGTTGATAACCGGCTAAAGTTAGTTTTTCACCGGCTAAAACATACATTTTTGCGGTGGTTTCATCATCGGGTAAGGGTGTTTTCCCCGGTTGATACTGTTTACCGAAAGGAGTAACCGCTTCTAAGACCAAATCGTAACAGGAAAGATGGGCCGGTTGCAGTTCGATCGCTTTTTCTAGGGAATTTTCCCAATCTGTCAGGGTTTGTTGTGGCAATCCCGAAATCAAATCCAAACTATAGTTAACTATTCCCAATCCCTGAATTAATTCCACTGCCTGATAGATATCCTTAACAGTATGCGATCGACCAGAAACCTGTAATAATGGTTCTTGAAAAGCCTGTACTCCTAAACTAACCCGATTGACTCCCGCGCTAAGATAACCCTGTAATTGTTCTAAACTAAAGGTAGCCGGATCGATCTCCATAGAAATCTCTATATCGGCGGCAAAATCAAACTTTTTGGCTAAAGTATCCAGAATTGCTCCTAATAATTCCACAGGTAACAGGGAAGGAGTCCCCCCCCCAAAAAAAATTGTTTCTAGGGGTTTCCCCGTCCCCTGACTAAGGCTAATTTCTTCTTGTAATATTTCCACATACTCCACCACAGGGGGAAAAGTCGCCGGATTGGTGCGATTACCAAGGACAAAAATCGGGAAATCACAGTAAAAACAGCGCCGACGACAGAAGGGAATATGAATATAAACCGAGGTTACGGGGTCAAAATAGGGCATTACAGCAGTTATCAGTGAACAGTAATCAGTAATCAGTGAACTCATAAGCTGTTCGTAATTTAAATTGCTTGTTGAGACGAGGCAAGAGGCACTCTTGCAAAAGGCAACAGTAAAGGGATTGGGGGAGATTCGGCTAATCTAAGAATAAGCGATTTAAATACGTCTTAGCTTACAGCCCTTCCCGTCAAGGTGAGGTACAGACTAACCCTTGCTAATCAAGTATTTTAGATGCAAGAACGAACCTCATCTATCTGAGAAACGCTGTAACTCGTATCTGATCACTACTCGCAGCTAGAAATACGCTAGACCCTATCATACTTTGTGCTTTTTGTCAAAAAAACTTTTTTTTTGCAATAAAACTACACAAAAAAAAGATCATCGTTGTGGGTGAAATTGACTCATTTACCTGTCTTAATTAGGATGACCTTCTAGGTGTGGTAAGGGTTTCAACCGTTGCTGCCCAAAAAAGTACAAAGCAACCCATTATGAAATTCTATCAAATCGCTGTAACTCTCATAACATCGTTGTTAAATAAAAATCTTTCTCAATTAATTCTTAAGAATTTGTAAATATTGCGGAATGTTAATTTAAATATTCTCAAGTTTTTGGAGTCAATGAATAATTTTTGCTTATCTTTGTCCAACATTGGGTTAGGAGTCAGGAGTCAGGAGATAGGGTGATAGGGATTTAGGGGTTTAGGGAAATTTCAGCCAAATGCTCTCCACTACCCCACTACCCCACTACCCAATTCATGATTCCCACTCTCGCCAACCCCTATTTTCCGTCTAAACTTTTGTATAGGGATAGTCTGGGAAAGTATTGTAAAGTTTTGTCAAAAATATACGCAAATAACAGCAAACGACTGCTACTGTGGTTAGTGCAAGTTTACCTTACAGTTCAAATGAAACTATCAGATTATGCCAAGAAAAAGGGGATCAGTTATGACACTGCTTGGAGGATGTGGAATCGAGGGCAGTTACAAGGAGAACGTCTTCCCACAGGAACAATTATTATTTTTGAAGATGACCGTTCAGTGCGTGAAAATAAAGTTGCTATTTATGCAAGAGTTTC
>NZ_JACJSW010000102.1:0-7288 GCF_014698375.1 Microcystis flos-aquae FACHB-1344
AATGGCAGAGTTGGAAAAACAGATTAATCGACTTCCCCATTTGCCAAAGTGGTTTGTGGAAATCCCTTATCAAACCACTTGACTATTGGATCATCTTTTTTATGGAGTTCTCTAATGGGAAAGCATTTTCTGGAGATGAACTCTTCATAAGAAGCTTTAATCGGTAGAAATGCCCACTGTTTAGGATCATAAAAAGTTCCAGCAATGGGATGATATTCATCGAGCAATTCTTTTATCTTTTTGGGAATATCTACTCCTTCATCAGCAACAAAGGTAACATCATCATCGATAAAAATGTAGTATTCATAATCTTTAGGAACTTCCCTATATAGCAAGCTCCTGCCCTCACTCCAAGTCACTCCTTTTGCAGTAATGAAAGCATTGGGGTCATCTTCCGTTGCCCAATTAAGGCGATAAAAGTCACTAAATTCAGTAGTAAATAGTTCTCGTTTTTCTATAGTGCAAGGCTCATTACTTAGTTTGCCCTGTTCCAAAATACAGAAGGTTTTTTTACTCATTTACAAATTAGATAAAGTTCGGTACGAGTTCAAGTTTTAGCTTAATATATAGCCAGTCTAAACGATTTGCCAACACCACGAGCATCACGTCTCCAGAGTGGGAGAGGAGATGGGGGTGAACCGGTCCCCACGACCCACCTAGGTAGGCCACAGCACCCTTCATGTCACGCTCAGTACATAGCCCTAAGTTTGAAGCAGCCATAGGGTCGGCAGGAGGCAGGAGTAAATGATTAAATTGTACTTCAGGTGAGTTAAAACCGCTATGTAACACTTTCGAGTCCAGAACAATATTAAAATCCCTGCCACCCAAGCATAGCTGTATGTTCACACCAAATTCAAGCCATATACAATAAGTATAAATACTTAATTGATTTTCCCTTGAATCACGAGGCATCGAAAATCAAGAACGACTCTCCCCGCTCAGAAGTTCCCTGCTCCCCTTTTGTCTCAGCTAACCATTCTAGATGCCTAACAGCTTAACCAATTGACATCCTCGGTCAAGTTCCTGTATAGTAGCTCCCAAAGATTTAGGGTGATGGCTTTAAGCCTTCTCAAAAATTCTTTTCGGCGATTACTGGCAGAAAGCCGTTGAAATTAACCGAAAACCCGGTATAGCGAGTCTATTTGACTTGTGAACAATAATAGCTCCCCTCTCCCCCTGGGATGAGCCTGATGGGTTTTGGCAGTGTATGGATACTTACCGAGAAATGGAAATGCTCAATCACCTTGATGACAGTGGACAAGCTAGATGGAAAATATGGTAAAGAAAGCATTTTGGTCGGGCAAAAAGGTCTTTATTACTGGTCATACTGGCTTTAAGGGGTCTTGGCTGGCGTTTTGGTTACTCCATCTGGGGGCAGAGGTAAAAGGCCTCAGTTTAGCCCCCAATACCACCCCCGCCTTATTCGACCAATTAGACTTAGCTCAGAACCTGAGTCATCATATAGGAGATATTCGAGAGGCTGAGTTAGTGGCTCGTTTAATCGCTTCATGGCAACCGGATGTAGTCTTTCATTTAGCGGCACAACCCTTGGTGCGGCTTTCTTATCTGGAGTCGGTGGAAACGTGGAACACAAATGTTATGGGGACTATTCACGTTTTAGAGGCCCTCAAAAGCCTGACTCATCCCTGTGCCGCCGTGTTTATTACTAGCGATAAGTGCTATGAGAATCGGGAATGGGTCTATGGTTATCGGGAAAATGACCCCTTGGGGGGTTACGATCCCTATAGTTCTAGCAAAGCTGGGGCGGAATTGGCGATCGCATCTTGGCGCAGTTCCTTCTTTAAAACCCCTCAAACCCCCATCGGTATTGCCAGCGCCAGGGCAGGAAATGTCATCGGTGGCGGAGATTGGTCTCTAGACCGGATTGTACCCGATGCAATGCGGGCCTTGATGAAGTCCGAAGCGATTCCGGTGCGGAACCCTCTAGCGACTCGCCCTTGGCAGCACGTTTTAGAGCCTTTAGGGGGCTATTTACGGTTAGCTGAGTCTATTTATGAGCAGTTGATGACGGCCAATTGGCAGCAAGACAGCCGGGGGTTATATGGGGCGTTTAATTTCGGTCCGGCTCTAGCCTCTAATCGCCCAGTTAAAGAGTTAGTTGAGTCTATCCTACAACTTTGGCCAGGGACTTGGCTCGATCAAAGTGATCCGAATGCTGTTCATGAGGCTAAATTGCTTAATCTAGTCACAGATAAGGCTTTTCATACCCTAAAATGGCAACCAGTCTGGGATTTTCGGCAAACCCTCAAGGAAACCGTGACATGGTATTATCAAGCGGCTCAAATGGACTCTCAAGATAAGGCACAATTCCAGGAACTTACCCGCCAACAAATCGAATATTATCAAAGTTGTCTGATCGATTAGCGAACTCAAGGCTGATAATGGTCCAAATTAAGTAATAATTAAGTTCAAATTTCTCCCCTGAAAGGAAATTAACCATGACTCAATCTATTTCTCCCCCCAATACAAATACTGAAGCAGAACTGCGAGAGCAAGTCTTTCAAGCAGTACAAGAATATTATAAGCACAAATTTCAACCCCGGGCTTTTGTGGCGGGGCAGACCTATATTCCGGCATCGGGTAAGGTATTTGATGAGCAAGAATTAGTCAAATTAGTGGATTCTTCCCTAGATTTCTGGTTAACGACGGGCAGATATGCGGCGGAATTCGAGGAACGTTTTGCCCAGTGGATGGGGGTAAAACATTGTTTATTAGTCAATTCCGGTTCTTCAGCGAATTTAGTGGCCTTAAGTGCCTTAACTTCCCCTAAATTGGGAGAAAAACAACTTAAACCGGGGGATGAAGTCATTACCGTTGCTGCGGGTTTCCCGACTACAGTTAATCCCATCTTTCAAAATCAGCTAATTCCGGTCTTTTTAGACGTTAAACTACCCGGTTATGACCTCGACATCGAGCAACTGGAATCGGCCTTGTCAGAGAAGACTAAAGCGATTATGATCGCTCATACCCTGGGAAATCCCTTTAATTTAGAAGCGGTGATGGCTTTTGCCGAAAAACATGACCTCTGGGTAGTCGAGGATAACTGTGATGCGGTGGGAAGTCTTTATCAAGGGCAAAAAACCGGCACCTTTGGGCATTTAGCAACGGTTAGCTTTTATCCTGCTCATCACATGACTATGGGAGAAGGGGGCGCGGTTTTAACCAGCGATACCCGCTTGAAAAAGATTGTCGAGTCATTCCGTGACTGGGGCAGAGATTGTTGGTGTCCTCCGGGGGTAGATAATACCTGTAATAAGCGCTTCGGTTGGCAGTTAGGAGATTTACCCTTCGGTTATGACCATAAGTACACCTATTCTCATGTGGGTTATAACCTGAAGATGACGGATATGCAAGCCGCCGTCGGGGTAGCGCAACTGGATAAATTGCCCGGATTTATCAAAAAGCGCCGAGAAAATTTCGACTTTTTGCATCAAAAGTTACAGGAGCTTCAAGATGTTTTAATTCTGCCTGAAGCCAGCCCCGATTCTGAACCGAGTTGGTTCGGGTTTCCGATTTTTGTCAAGGAAAATGCACCTTTTAGCCGCAATGATTTAGTTAAGCATTTGGAGGAAAAACGCATCGGCACAAGGCTATTATTTGGAGGAAATTTATTGCGACAGCCTCTTTATAAGGGGTTAAATTATCGAGTCGTTGGGGATTTAAGCAATGCCGATAAAATCATGAGTAGTGTTTTTTGGCTAGGCATTTATCCTGGATTAACCGAGGAGATGTTAACCTATGTAGCAACGACCATCAGAGAATTTTGTCATGGCCAATAAAATTACCGAACTTTTGGGACAAAATTTCCGAGCATGGGTAATCAACCTTAATCCACTGTCAATCCACTTAAAATCTTGAAAAACTGATGAAAATCACTGAGACAAGGATTCCTAAGTGCTACGAAATTGTCCCCACTATTTTAGAAGACAAGCGTGGTCGTTTTGTTAAAACTCTACATCAGGACATCTATAAAAGTCACCAGTTAATTATTAACTTTGCTGAAGAATATTACTCGGTGTCCAAGAAAAATGTTTTGAGAGGACTACATTTCCAAGTTCCTCCGCAAGATTGCACAAAAATTGTGTATTGTCTCGAAGGTTCGGTAATAGATGTAGTGGTAGATTTGCGTAAAGGCTCGCCAACATTTGGCGAGTTTGAGTTGTTTAATCTGAGTTCTGAAAATGGTAAGATAATCTATATCCCTTCTGGCCTAGCGCATGGTTTTTATGTGACGAGCGAAACGGCAATTATGTGCTATAAAGTATCAACAGTATATTCTCCCAAAGAAGATACAGGAATTCTTTGGAATTCCGTAGTAATACCTTGGCCAAATCTACATCCTATCTTATCTGAACGAGATCAGAGTTTTCTTCCTTTTTCAGAATTTCGGAGTCCGTTTGTTTATTGAGAATCAAAACAATTTAAAGAAAGCATGAAAGTATTAATTACTGGTGCGAGTGGTTTTGTTGGTTCCCATGTAGCAAGGCTTTTAGTAGCCGAAGGGTGTGAGGTATATCTGGACTTCCCCCGTATAAATATACTAGCTATGGCTAAAAGTCTTACACAGCCTGAGTTAAAGCAATATAATACTAATGGACTACTGGACACAAACTCCGGAAGTCCTTACGCAGATAGGGTTTAAAGCAAAATTTTTCAAATTTGACCTTTCCACCATTATAGCTTGTTTCGGGGCAGAAAACCATCAAAAACATGGCTACAGAGGGAATCGCTGACTCTAGAGATTAATGACACCATCTGTTACAATCAGGTTAGCGATCACTATACAGCCAACTCTACGGAATCGCTCTACTCTAGATACAGTCAACGGTACAGCCATTTTCAAAGGGAAAATGTACCCAGTAGCGTCTTTTCAATTTTTTCTGAGAAGCGACCTGCAGTAAGGGTTTTGTTAATTTTTTAGTATTTCTGTATGGGGGAAGTCCAGTTATAGGATTTGCCATCGCCGTTTTTTATCACTACACGATGGGAGCTTATTTAGGCAATCAACAGCCTCTTAATAGTTTTTTATTTAAACCTAATGATAAGTTTAATGACTTTTGGAACATGGTTAACTTTATCAAGGAACTTAATCCCTACAGAAGTGATGTTTATATTTTTGGTATATATTATCCATTGGGGGAGTTATTTTTCTTCCCGTTTACTATATTTAAGAGCAGAAATTTAGCACTATTAGTGTTTTTGAATATTTTTTTAGTCTGCTGGCTGTTGTTCATAATCAATAATTTTTCTCAGACTAATAGATTAGACAATTTTCGTGATATTTTTGTGATTTCCTTCATGAGCTATCCTTTTCTATTTACTATAGATAGAGCTAATGCAGAATTATATACGTTCTTGTTTTTATGTGGTTTTGCCTACTTTTGTAATAGCTTCAATCACTATAAATCGCTTTTTGCCTTAATTTGTCTATCCCTAGCAATTGCGATGAAACCATTTCCAGCAATTTTTCTAGTCCTATTGGCAAGCGAAAAAAAGTGGAAAAATATCCTCTATGTAATTATATTTGCCGCATTAATAACTATTTTTTCTCTGCTGTGTTTTCAGGGAAGTATTTTAGAAAATATTCAAGGATTGAGAAGAAATCAAGCAATGTTTGTGCAAGATTATGTGATCGGATCGGGAGGTTGGCCTTATGGGGTCAGTTTGTTCGGGTTGATCAAGGTTATTGCCGCTTTTGTCTTAAAGATTTCTAAAGATATTGGTATAATCTCATCATCAGATATAGTGCGAACATTTTTTGATTGGGTTTCACTACTTTTGAGACCCTATTCTGTACTATCGTTAATAATAGTAGGATTGGTAAGTTTATACATTCTGACTAAGGAGAAACTTTTCTGGAAAAAACTAGCTCTTTTAGTTTTTGTGATGAATGTTATCCCCCCCACATCAGGAGATTATCGACTGCTCAATCTTTTTATTCCTTTGGCTTTTTTTATTAATGAACCAAAGTCAAGTAAGTTTGATTTAGCCTATCTGATCCTGTTTGGTCTTTTGCTCATTCCCAAAAATTACTTTATTATTCCAGCCATGACCGATATCGGACTTAGCATAGGAGTTATTATTAATCCATTGTTAATGTTAATATTTGGGTTTTTGATTATTAAGGAAGGATTAAGTAAGACAACAAGAGATATACCCAAACAAAGCCTTGATAGGTCAGTTCGAGAATAAGTTTAACCTCATTGCCCAATTGTGAAAGACAATAGATAAAATATGACTAATCCTGACAATTGAGAGCGCTAGGGGTTGACATTGACAATGGTTTATGATAAGAAAGTGGCATCAGTTGTTCACCCCAACCGACCAATGGCTGAAGAAACCCTCCTAATTGCAGCTAACCCACTGGGGATCAAGCTACCACCGACCGAAGATGAGCTACCTTCTGATGATGGTATTCCCATGGAAACCCAGCGACACGGACTGCAAATGCAGTTATTAGTCAGACCTCTCTCCGGGTGGTTAAAAACTCAAGGACGGGAAGCGTTTGTCGGAGGCAATATGTTTGTTTATTTTAGCCCCAATCAAGTGCGTAACGAGGATTATCGCGGGACTGATGTATTTGTCGTTGTGGACGTGCCTCGAAGAGAACGGAAAAGCTGGGTCGTCTGGGAAGAAGAAAAAGCTCCTGATGTGGTGATTGAGTTGCTCTCTGAAAGTACAGCCAAAAAAGATAAAGAAGAGAAAAAGCTTATCTATCAGAATCGTTTGCGGGTGACAGAATACTTTTGGTATGATCCCTTTGACCCAGAAGATTTAGCGGGACATCGCTTAGAAGGGGGCGTTTATAAATCTTTAAACCCAGATGCTCAAGGCAGGTTCAGCAGCGAAATATTAGGGCTGGTATTGGTGCGTTGGCAGGGGATTTATGGGGATGAACAAGAGCCGATTACTTGGCTACGTTGGGCAACAGCAGCGGGGCAATTGCTCCCCACCATAGAGGAGTTAGCAGAGCAGGAAAAGCAACGAGCCGAGCAGGAAAAGCAACGGGCCGAGCAGGAAAAGCAACGAGCCGAGCGCTTGGCAGCAAAATTAAGAGCGCTAGGAGTTGAAGTTGATGATAGTGTATGAAATAATTGCTGGCATTGTTCACCTACAGGTCTATTTTATAATTAATTTAATGCACCTCCTTAGTTGCGGGCAGTTTATGAGAGCTTATTAAATATTAGGAAGGACTGTTGACGACAATGACACCATCTGCTATTGATTTACCGACAAAATCAACGATAATCACCTGGGAAAAACTGCC
>NZ_JACJSW010000103.1:0-9146 GCF_014698375.1 Microcystis flos-aquae FACHB-1344
TATGCACAGGGATGTTCTCTTGATTCCGTTTTTTTCTCTCTTTAGACTGAGCGGATTCACTGCGACTCGCTTTAATCACATTCAGGGAACTATCATCAATTTCTTCATCCTCAGTCTAGTCCTTAGCTTGAAATCAGAAGGATTTTAATTTTTATCCCCATTATATAAGTTACGATTCAAGCCTGCGGCTGTGGTAAGTCTTGGCGATTTTTTTTGGCCAAAACCCTTGACAAAATCGGAGACTTGCCCTATACTTCTTGTATGATGGGAATCCGTGCCTGCCTGCAAACCCTTCATTTTTAGGCTAGATACCCTGCTCTGAATCAGAGACGATAATAACCTGTTGATCATGATAGGGCTTTTTCATTTCGCTCATTTTCCCTTCCCTTTGTTTGTCTGTTAGTCACTGCATTACTGTCCTAGCAAAGTCAGAACATTGATAAAGCGCAAATTTACCGACAATATTGCTAATTTAATCGACATTCTCCTGGATGGGATCTCCCGGCGGTGGATGTCGCTTGAGAAGTATGTCAGCTTGGCGAATGTCAATTACCCTCTCTCGATTTAAGTCTAAAGCTGCAATCGTGGCTTTTCCCACTGCCGTCAAGCTAATAATTACTCTACCGTCTGCCGACCAAATAAAATGGTCTTGCCAACGCTCCCTTCTCGGATTAAACAGAGGTATGTCCTCCCCTAAAGCTAAGTCTTTGATAGAGACCAGATTTCCCTTGCGACGGTTGCAGTGAAAGCAAGCCAAGGCCAAATTATCCAAGCTGTCATCTCCTCCTTGAGTTAAGGGAATGACGTGGTCTATCGTAAAGGCAACATACTGCCATTTTTCTAAGGCATGGCAATACTCGCATAAATAATTGGCGCGGACGCGAATTTCTGATTGGATAACTGAGGAAAACTTTTTAGACATCAAGAGGGGTTTTTGCTGAGATTCCGCAAGGTACGATTGACAAAGCTGAGGTAGTCGTCAATTTCTTCGTAGGCATCGAGTTCTTGCTTTTGTGCGGGGGTAATTGCTGATTCTTTCTCTAGTTGCAGTAATTCTTCAATCCGAGTCTGAACGGCAGTGGAAGCTCGAAATATAGCAACTCCATCTTCTAATTCTAGGCAGACGGCTCCCTCTCTGGCTAGGGCAGAGGGCAAATGATTGAGTTTAGGGATTGCTTGGGGGGTCATTTAGTTACCAGTTATCAGTTATCGATGACTACCGCAGTTCAGTCGGTAGCTTGAAATCAAAAGGATTTTAATTTTTATCCCCATTATATAAGTTACGATTCAAGCCTGCGGCTGTGGTAAGTCTTGGCGATTTTTTTTGGCCAAAACCCTTGACAAAATCGGAGACTTGCCCTATACTTCTTGTATAATGGGAATCCGTGCCTGCCTGCGAACCCTTCATTTTTAGGCTAGATACCCTCAATGCTAGGATAATTGCCCATGTCAGGACAAGCAAGCAATAAACCGCTTTTTTCTCAACACTATCTTGAGCATCGGCTGCCGGATTCTGGGGAATGGCAAGAGGATGTATCCGTGGCATTTTCCCGCTTAGAGAGTCTTTATCAACAAAAAAAGGCGATTTTGCCGACTCTTAACGAAGCGCAAACGGAAGCAGAATTAATACAACCGATTCTAGAAATTCTCGGTTTTAGTTATATACCGCAGGTAAGCAGTAGGGGAAAAGGAAGGTCAGAAAGGCCAGATTATGCCCTATTTGCCACAGAAAATGACCGTTATCAAGCCTATGCTCTCCAGAATAATGAAAGAGCCTTTTATAGTCAAGTTTTAGCGATCGCTGAGGCCAAATACTGGCAACGTTCTCTTAGTGACGTTTCTAAGAATGATCAGCGAGATATCTGGAAAAATAGTAATCCTTCCTTTCAGATCACCAATTATCTCACGGGGACGGGAGTAGATTGGGGTATTCTCACCAATGGTCGAGAATGGCGCTTATATTATCGTCAAGCGTCCTCCACAGCCACGGAATTTTATCTAGTGGACTTGATGGAACTATTAGAAGGGGGAGACCGGCAAAAATTTCCGTATTTCTGGTTATTTTTCCGTCAAGAGGCTTTTATTAAGGATATTCACGGTCAGAATTTCCTTGAACGGGTGCGGGAGGAGAGTACCACCTATGCCACCAGAGTGGGTAACGAGTTAAAAGAGTTAGTCTTCGATCGCATTTTTCCCGATATTTCTCAAGGTTTTGTATCATTAAATACAGACATACAGCCAGATTTATTGTACGAAGCGAGTTTATCCCTGCTGTATAAATTATTATTTCTGCTCTACGCAGAAGCGCGGGACTTGCTGCCGGTGAGGGGAGACTATCGCGATTACAGCTTATTGCAAAAGACGCGAGAAATTGCCGTTAAAATCGATCGTCAGCAGGTCTTTAGTGGCACCTCGACGGGAATATACGATGCTCTCCTCAGTTTATTTCGCATTGTCGATCGAGGGGATGCTAATTTAGCCGTACCTCGTTACAACGGGGGTTTATTTGACATGGAAGAAGGCCGGGTGAATTGTTTTCTCGGTCAATATAAGTTATCCGATGCGGTTTTAGCGCCCATTTTAGACAAGTTAGCACGTTTTGAGGGACAGCCGATCGACTATAGTTTTTTAGGTGTGCGACAGTTAGGATCAATTTACGAGGGATTACTGGAATATCGCATCGTGATTGAGGGGGAATCGGTGCATCTGGAAAATGATCGGGGAGAAAGAAAAGCCACCGGTTCCTATTACACTCCCGATTACATTGTTAAATATATTGTCAGCCATACCCTCAAACCAATTTTAGAGCAAAGAGCGCGACAGTTCGGGGATGTGATGACAGAAATCGCCACCCGAAGACAAGAAAGCAGCGATAGACGTTTAGGAAATCTCAGTCAGCAGGGATTAGAAAAAGAGCTACAACGCTTAGAAAAAAAAGCGATCACCACCTTACTTGATCTTAAACTCTGTGACCCCGCCATGGGAAGCGGACATTTTTTAGTAGAAGCAGTGGACTATCTCACCGATGAGTTAATCCAGATTCTCAATCTTTATCCCGAAGATAATCCCGTTTTAACCATGTTGGAAACCACCCGACAAAACATTATCGACAATCTCCGACAACAGGGAATTATTCTCGATTCTCCCACCCTTGAACCCACGCAATTATTACAGAGAGTGGTGATGAAGCGCTGTATTTATGGGGTGGATATCAATCCGATGGCCGTAGAATTGGCCAAAGTTAGTCTCTGGTTACATTCTTTCACAGTGGGCGCACCTTTGAGTTTTTTGGATCATCATTTACGTTGTGGGAACTCTCTGATCGGAACTACCGCCAAGGACGCAGAAGCCGCTATGATCGAGGAAGAAAGTGGTCAATTAACTCTTTTAACTGGCCCTTTTGTTGGGTTACTTCGGGCAGCAGAAATTATGCGGGGAATTAGTACCCTCAGCGATGCGACTTTTGCTGAAGTGGAAACAAGTGAACAGTTATTCCGTGATTTTGATAGTCAAGCTAAACCCTACAAGCGTTTATTAGATGTTTTCCTTTCTCGCTTTTTTGGGGTTAAAACTGCTATCGAGTTTCTGCAGCGCTACGGTGGTAATATATCGGCAATTAATTGGGATAAGTTACCCCGATCAGATCAAGGAATTTTAGACCAAGCAGCTAGTTTATATAAAAGTAAGCGTTTTTTTCATTGGGATCTGGAATTTCCTGAAGTTTTTATCGATCTTGATTCCGCTTCTTGGAAAGATAACCCCGGTTTTGATGCAGTAATCGGTAATCCTCCTTGGGGTTGTACTCTTAGTAAAGAAGAAAAGAAATTCTTGCAAAATTATTTTAAAATTAATAGCTTAAATAACCTTGATTCTTATGCACTATTTACTCAAGCATCAATGATTAGAACTAATCAAAATGGTAGATGTGGTCATATTATCCCTGATACTTTACTTCGCAAAGAAGATTTAAGAGAATTGCGAAAACATTTAATTTTTGAAAGTACAATTGAAGAATTAATTGAAACCGGACCAGTATTTAAAGAGGTCAGAGATACATGGTGTTTAATTTTAATAGTCACACATCAACAACCATCTAAATATCACCGTATTCAACATAAAAAAATTAGTAGATTTATCGTCTCGGTGGAAGAAAGATTAGAAAAATTTGGTCTTCAAGAATGGTCGCAGAATACCAAATCGGCACAATTACAATGGGCAAGAAAACAGGATCATATTATCGGTTATAATGCCTCTAGATGTGAACAAAGTATTATTCAAAAAATAGAAAATAACTCAGAGACATTAAGAAATAGCTCTTTGAAATTTATAATCTCTAGAGGAGAAGAAGGAAGTAAACAAAAATTAACCCCTGATCCAAAGGGTAATTTCATGATAGTCATTCCAGAAGATATTAATCGGTATGAAATTAATGACGGGGTATTAATTAAATCTAGTGAATTAACCCCTATTAAGATGCAAAAATTTTATTCATGTCCCAAAATATGGTGTATTCGCATTCAAAAGCTACGCTGGAAACAGAGAATAGTTTGTAGTTTTGATCCTAGAGATAACTCTGCGGGTATGAAAACGCTTCAAATTATTATTTCATACTCTAACCAAAAAGATAACTTGCTTTTCGCATCTACCTTATTAAGCTCTAAATTACTTAATTTTTGGTGTGAAGACTATTTAGTTGATGACATGAATAAAAGCTATTTAGAAAAAATACCGATCCGAAAAATATCTTTTAGCACTAATAGCGATCGCCGTCAACAGTGTTTAGAGAAACTTATCAAAAGTTATCAAGCAAAGCAAGAGATATTAAAAGAAATCGAGGAACATATTAGGAGAGAGGAAACCGATATAGTCCATGATATTCTGGCCTACTTAGCAGAACAGATGATCGAGATAAATCGGGAAAAACAAAAAGAAATCAAAAGCTTTTTGAGATATTTAGAGAGAATAATCGGCAGTGCGATCGATAATTTAACCAACAAATCAAAAATCCAAAACTATCTCGGTGACTACCAAAAAAGCGAACCTCATCTTAGCTGCGATCAACTGTGGGAGATACTGAAAAAGAACAAAAAGAAAATTAGCGTTAACTTGTTAGATCGTCAAATACAGGAAACCCTAGAAAAAGAATATCAAACCAGTCTCGATAAACTTTTGCCCCTAAAACAACAATTAAGCACCACCGATGAATTGATCGATCTAATTGTTTATAAACTCTATGGATTAAGCGAGGAAGAAATTAAAATTATTGAAGGGAGAGAGTGAAAAAAGAATCAGCTGCCCGCGTATTTAAATTATACTAAATCTGGTTATTAAAGACTGATTATTTATTCCCCTTTTTGCATGAGTGCATGAGTAGAAAACGGGTTTCTCGGAGAAACCCGTTTTCTGTGCGTTACTCACGGATTTAGTATTATACTAAATCCAGTTATTAAAAACTGATTATCTATTCCCTCTTTTGCCTTTTGCCTCTTGCATGAGTGCCTGTCCTCATAAGTAGCCTATGCTCAACGGATTTAGTATTACTTGTTGAGATGAGAGCTAGCGCTTTTCACGTTACTGAGGTATCGACAAGTTTTGCCAACAAAGGGTTTAAGCTCCTTGCCCATACCTCATTCTGATGAAAACTGCTATATTTATGTTGATAATCATTCAGCTAAGGGGCGGAAAAAAGCAGAAGAACATTGACCTTTTCTATTAGAAGACATCAAAAGTTTAATCGATCATGAAACCACATTACCTGTTAATTCCCCTCGGTTTTATCGCCTTAGCTGCCCTTGCCATCGGGGTCTATCAAGCTTCCAGCGCTCCCCTACCCGCGGGATTTCCGACCCCGACCCCGAACGGACGGATCGAGGTGAAGAACTATCCCGCCTATCGGGCCGCCACTTACCGTTATCGGGGTCAATTGTCCGAGGCGGCCAACCGGTCGTTTTATCCCCTGTACCAACACATCAGTTCTAACGAGATCTCGATGACCGCACCCGTCGAAACCCGCTACCCCGCAGACGCTGGAGCGACATCGGGAGAGGCCGAAGTTTCCTTTCTCTACCGTGACACCGACACTTACCCGAAAGAGGTGGCCGATAATATTCGGATCGAGGATGTACCACCCATGACGGTGGTGAGTCTGGGATTGCAGGGTAGCTACGATTTTGACAGCTATCGAGAGGGATTAACCAAGCTGAACGAATGGCTGGCCGAACATCCGCACTACCTGGTGATCGGTTCCCCCCGTCGCTTTTTCTATGACGGTCCCTACGTTCCCGATCCCCTGAAACGGAGCGAGATACAGATCCCCGTCGAGGTGGTATCCCCGAACCGTTGAACTTAGGGCCAATCCTGACTCGTATCGCAGAGGAAATGGTCGGCCATGATGTCCTCGAAGGTGAAAGGACAGTGAGAGGGAAAAGTCCGTATCGGTAAATCCGTCTCGCGTAAAGCCAAATCGACTCCGGCCTCGAAAGCATCGGATAAAGCCGTCGGTATCTGGGATTTTAAACTAGGATTGCCCTCTAGATGCCGTCTGATCCCTCGTCTCTGTTCTCTAATTGTCAAAAACCAACTACGAGAACGTTTATCTGGCTGATATTCCCATTTGAGAAGATGTCCTACCAAAACGGTTAGACGACTCACCAGTTCTCGATATTCTTGTTTACCCAAGGAAATGATTTCCTCCCGTAAGTTTTGCCAGTCCAGAGCTTCTACCTGTCGGTTGGCTAGAGCTTTCGCTTGTAGCTCTGTCCACCCATAGAAGTCGGATTCATACAGGTAATTCGCTTGATCTTTCATATTGGAACTTTACCTATAATGTCGGCTGGAAGGAACCCTCGGTTTTACCTCGGAGATGAAAGGTTCCGCCAGTATAGAACAACGAAGCACGATATTAATCAATGGGTTGCAATCCCGTAATCTCTAACAACTTCGGTGAGAGTATGATTCTTTGATTTTGCCTAAGCATCTAGCCTTTTCCATTCTTGATCAGATAAACGAACTGCAAGGATTTTGTCTCTTGCCGTTGTAGCCAATCTAGCACCACAATTATCATAACGGGAAAGGTAATCAATCTTTGTGTCCTTTGTGTCTTTGTGGTTCCTTCCACTCGCTCGCCAGCAAGGTACGAGATTTAGGATGAGAACTTCCCATGGCGCACCTCCCACAAAATAAACGGATTTTTATCTTGTTAGATCGCCAAATACAGGAAACCTTAGAAAAAGAATATCAAACCAGTCTAGATAAACTTTTACCCCTAAAACAACAATTAAGAGCCACCGATGAATTGATCGATCTAATTGTTTATAAACTCTAGGGATTAAGCGAGGAAGAAATTAAAATTATTGAAGGGAGAGAGTAAAAAAAAGAATAAGCTTTTAAGCATTTAATTGCCTCAATTATTGATTATTTATTGAGAGAATGTAGGATTACAAATAGATGAAATTTCAAGAGTTTGCCAAGGGACTAGGTGGGAAGTATTGGGATATAAGGGTTTCAAGGTTTTTACAAACCTGTAACTGATTTTTTGACCCTGGCAAACGTTTGAAATTTCATTGTAGTATGCTGACTTTGCCTGATTCTCAATAAAGTAGAGTTATTCTCATTTAGAGTATTCTTTTTCGAGAGCGTTATATCTGGCTTCCCAGAGCCGATCACGAATAGCAAAATCCTTTTCAGCTTCTTGGCGAGTGTAAAGAGTTTTAAGGTTGTCGTTAGTTTCTTTGATTTCTTCTTTGATTATTTTTTGACCGACTTCGAGGTTTTCTAGTTTTTGGCCTAATCCTACGATGATGGTGATCACTGCGATTACGGTTACTAAAAGGGTGCTGATTGCTTGCACTTGATCCTCCCATTTAAAAGATTTCTTGACCAGCTTTTTTTTTTAAGCATTTCCCGTGCCTTTTTGCTGTTTTGGTACTTTTGATTGTCTTAGGGGTGTGGACAGGGTATCAGTGCCAAAATTTTGCCATGGCAAAATTTTGGCATTGGGAGTAAAAAAGACTCCCTGATTTCGCTTTGTGGATCGGGCTAAAATTGATTTAGTTTTTGGAGATATTTGGTGAATAAGCCTGTGATTGACTGGAAAAACCCGCAGGAAAAGATTAGTCGCTATTTTTCGACTGCTGAGGTGACTAAAAACGATTTACGGCGAATTCCTGCTAGTGGAAGTGAGATCGAGCGCAATATTTTAAGCCTGGCGATCGAGCTTGATAAGATTCGTGAGGAGTGGGGGTCTGGGATTGTCGTTACTTCTTGGTATCGCCCAATCGCGGTAAATAGGGCTGCAGGTGGCGCAAATAACTCTCAACACATTTTTGGGCGTGCTGCTGATATTAAGCCTGCTAACGGCGATTTGTTGCGGTTTCAGGGGTGGCTCGACCAAGGCTGGTTTGGTGCGTTAGGCTACGGCGCACAAAAGGGTTTTGTTCACCTTGATACTCGAAACCGTAAGGGTTGGAAGTCAGGTGGGCAAAAAGGTCCACGATGGAATTACTAAAATGGGCAAAAATCTATTAACTACTCAGGTCTTTTGGGGTGTGATCTTTACTTTATTTTTGGCTGCTTCTCCTAAGCTTGAGGAGCTAGTGGGACTTAAACAAATTTCAAGCCCAAATAAAGCCTAAACTGGCTTTGTAAGCGGCAAACACATCCAGATTCTCGGTCAGCCACTCAAAGAAACGGAAAGACATCGCTGTCCGAAAAGCTTCCAAGGCTTCCACAAAAGTGTTTAAAGGTCGATTCGCCCACCGCCTTTGCAATCCCCCAGTTAACTTATGCCACAGGATAAATGTATAGGCACAAAACACCAAGATAAAATGACGAAGTAAGCTTCGTTTATCCCTGACTTGGTATTCCCTTAACCCTAACCATCCTTTGGCTTCTCGGTAGAATACTTCCACCCAATTTCTTTCGGTGTAAGTCTTGACTATCCACGAAGCTGTTACTGTATCTGCCTCAACTACATTGGTGATGAAATAGTCCACCTCTGTGGCTTTTTCCATTGAACTTGCATTCATGACGATAGCCAAGTTCCTTTCTCCTTCTAGTTGAGATATTTTCGCTCTGAATACCGCTACCCAAACCGTTTTTTCTTGATCTAGATTTAGGGTGATTTTCTCCCAATCCTTTTCTGATAG
>NZ_JACJSW010000104.1:0-65787 GCF_014698375.1 Microcystis flos-aquae FACHB-1344
AGTCAAGATTAGTAAGAAGATACCAGGGAGCTTCGGCTTGTTTACTACGATAGCGTCTCTGACCGCGAGTTGCCAAATTAAAAGGTCCAAGTTTATGAGAATCTGTCTAATAAATTCCTGAGAAAAACTGCTCAGTCCCTGGTTGAATATCCAGAGCTTTTAGAGGTTGATATTTGTCTTCACCTGATAACAGCAAAGATGTTCCCTTCTTTTGCCTCAGAATAAAGGCTATACCCTTTTCGTCTAGCCACTTTCCTAGTTGAACACTCTGAAATTCTCGAGCACCGATCACGACGACTGGATAAGATTTTAAGAGTTTTAACACAGGGTGAGTGAAATTTTTTTTGTTCCCCCAGATTACTACTTCCTTTTTTATCTAGTAATATCCAGTACACAGGTAAGGCTCTTTTTCCACAAATAACACTGGCTACAAATAAATTTCTTCTTTTCCAATCCGTTCTGTCGATTACCAATAACAGATGTCCTAGATGCCTAAGTTTTTTCAGTTTTCTTCTTTGATGTCGATTTTTATTTTTTCTGCTAAACTCTTGCTTAATAATGTGTTTAATTAGCGGAAACCATAACAATTTCACCCTTAATTGCGGTAACTTAAGAAACCTCTGTAAATTTCTTCTTCTGCTTTCAAAGGTAATTGGTTGAGGAAATAGGGCAGCTAATCTCTCTAATTGTACCGTTCTGTGACGAGAGTAAGAGCAGTATGAGGATTTGCCGGGTAAGATATTGTGCTTCGCTCAGATTAGCTTGTAAACAAGCCTGATAGAATGATGGTAACATTTTAAATTTTTGAGTGGTTGCCATAACCACTCTATTTCTTTGGGGGACATTTGGCTAGAGTCTTTATCCTGCCTACCTTTAAACCTCTTTGTCACCCCTTGAGGATTTTAACAGGTCAAAAGCCTTATTTTAAAAGGGTTTTACCATTATTCAGCCAGCCCTAAATAATCAGTTTTTAATAACCAGATTTAGTATCAGTCATCCACATTGAGAACTTTTTTTGTCTTGACATATATTCCTAAATAGGGGTTGCTGAATAATCATTGAAATAAATTTGCCCCAATCAAACCGACTCAATGAACTGCTCGATGTCCGATTCTTACGAACCAAATTTGAGCATCTGGTAATCGGGCTAAAAGTTGCTCGGAAGCTGTGAGGCTGTCTTTTGCTACTTCAAAAGCCCCTGTTTCGATATCTATGGCTACAATCTTCCCATGATTGCCTTCCTCGACTTGGGGGCGCACCTGAGATTCATAAATCTCTTTACCACGTCGGGCAAATTCTTCTTTGCTGTAGCCGGAGTTGATTAACTGTCATTGGCCTGACCCCGTTGCAACTTTTGCCCCTCTATTTTAACCTAAACATTGGGGAGCTTCGCTAACATTCCTCAACTGGGCCCACAAGAGCGGCATCGCACTTAAACCCACAGCTTCAATCAATGTGCATGGTGCGTTCCCCAAAATCGATCGGTGGAGCAGTAGGAGCCACATTAGGGAACGCACCCTACAGCGATAGCTAACGGTGAAGTGCAGCGGCGGTAGATGAACTCAAACTCAGCACCAGCAGCTTTCGCCCGTCCGCTGCCACGCAGTGTTAGCTGACGGTTCAAGGGAATAACTCAAAGTAATCGCAGTGACTTGGACGAATGATCGAAAAATCTCGACGATCGAGCGTATAAATGCGAGTAATAGCGAGCCTTTCAGCTATGGCAACGATCGCTGCATCCGTAAAGTCAAGCTGATTGTCAGCATATTGTTCCAATATCTCATGCACTCGTACCAAGTCTTCTGGGATTACAGGTTCAACTTGAACCGCATCCGGTGTCATACTGGAGACAAAACGGCGCATTGCTTGGTGTCCCAATCTTGATGCAATCAGATAGCAGCTCTCAGGCAAGACAACGACAGGTAGAACCAATGGCTCATTCACGCTTTGAGCAATAGCCAACACCCGTTGATGATTGCGATCTCCCTGATCAGTTAAAGCAAACAAAAAACTGGTGTCGAGGATTGCTGTCATACTGAATTGCTTGGCTTAAGATTCCAGCCATACACCGGATCAATCTCATTGCCTAGAATCTCTTCATCACGTTCTGAAATATCCTGTTGACCAGAGTTGCCTAAACCTGCAACTGCAAGCAGAAAACTAGAAGAGTGAGTGGTCAGTTCTCTTTGATGGGCTGCTTTATAGCGAAGATAGTCAAGAAAATTAGACAGTTCCACTAAAGCCTCATCAGGGAGAGCCTTGACTGCTTCAAGTAGCGATTGCCGTTCTATAATGCTTCTATCCATTACTAAATCTTAGATTAAGACTTTCCCTATTTTACTCCTCAACTCAGCAAACAGGCTCACTTGCTGGGTATTACAGCAGGTAACACCTGAATACAGTCCGCACAAATTGGAATGAAGTCAAAGATCACAGTTGGATTTTTTCTGTCAACCCAACCGACAGGATCAGCGTACTGCTGCGCAGTGCCTTCGCCATCGCACTTAAACCCACAGTTTCAATTAATGTGCATGGTGCGTTCCCCAAAATCTATTGGTGGAGCAGTAGGAGCCACTTTAGGGAACGCACCCTACAAGATCATCGGCGATCGCACTAGAAGAATCCACTTAAACCCACAGCTGCAATTAATGTGCATAGTGCGTTCCCCAAAATCGATCGCTGGATCAGTAGGAGCCTCATTAGGGAACGCACCCTACGGCGATAGCTGCTACGCAGTGCCTTCGGCATCCCACTGCCTTGGGGTTGTTAGACCGCACACCGGAAGCAAAACATTAATCGCCCCCAAAATCTCGATCGTGATTACTAGAAGCTAATGATGCATTCTACCCATTGGATTGCGATCACCAAACCAAGCTATCAACCAAGTTTGCATCTGCTGAATTTCCCGGCGCTGGCTAGTGGCAATGTTCTCAGCCAAGGACTGGACAGGCTGATGCTTCACCAGATTACGATTCAGGAGCATTTGCGACATCATCACGGCTCCCATATGATGTTTAATCATATCTTGTAAAAAAGTTTGATCTAGGGCATCGCCCTGAAGTTGGCTCAGATCGCGCATCATGGGAACGTAGGAGACGCTAATATTCCCTCCTGGATACCACTTGTTGAGCCAGTTTTTCATCTGAGCAATTTCAGCAGTTTGCGCTTGAATAATATTTTGAGCAAACTGCCTCATCTCAGGACGACTAGTGCGTGCCAGAATAACTTGGGCGGTATCGATTGCCTCCTGATGGTGGGGAATCATTTGGGCAAGATAGTTAAACTCGCTACTGACCTGCATATGATGCATCATACCCATGCCGTTGCTAGGAGATTGAGCAGAGGCAGAATCTGGAGAATTTCCAGATGGACGTATCAGAAGTAAAGTTGAAGTTGCAGCTAGTCCAAGGGCGGCAACTGCCCCTAGCACAATAATAGCTTTATTTTTCATGAGAGAAACCATGTACAAACTTCACTATAACTATAGCACCTGCCCAAAAGTAGCCAGAACTATCTTCACCAAGAAATTAGCAGTCTAACTACATATTATACAGAAACTTTCCATATCTCACACCAAATACACATTTTTTAACAAATATTTCCGCATACTACTCTCAAATGAAGAGAGCGCAAGAACTTTTTCTATAAAATTACAAGTAACCGTGTTATGCCGAATTAAATTATTATAGGCGTTCTCAGATGTTTTGAAAATCCCACAGGGTGGCCGATACAAAATCAAGTTATACTTCATCTTTATGAGAAAGGATGCCATACCGGAATCTAATTTTGGGGAGATTGATTACCATATTTAACTTCATTTGTCAAGAAATTCGCTCATTTTTAGGTGCGATCGCTTTTTACACGATTATTCCGGTTCCGATTGCCTGGCCTGATTTTGGCAGAATTGCCCGATGGATTCCCTTAGTGGGCTTATTTTTGGGTCTAATTCTGGTTTTGCTCGATATAACTCTAGCTAGTCTGGGAATGCCACCCCTAACTCGTGCGGTTGTCCTTGTGGGGGTTTGGGTTTATCTAACGGGAGGACTACACCTTGATGGAGTTAGTGACACGGCCGATGGTTTAGCTGTCACCGACCCCCCGCGTCGTTTAGCGGTCATGGCCGATAGTGTTACCGGGGCCTTTGGAGTCATGGCCGTGACTATGGTTTTGCTGCTAAAAATCGCCGCTTTGACCGATTTAAGCGATAATCGAGCCTTAGCTCTAATTTTAGCACCAATTTGGGGACGTTGGGGGCAAGTAATGGCGATCGCTCTTTATCCCTACCTCAAACCCACCGGTAAGGGAGCCTTTCATAAAGTGGCTTTTTGTCTGCCTTGGGACTGTGGGGGAGTAATTTGGGGGTTAATCGCCCTATTTGGTGGTCTAAGGTGGGGAATCATCGCCATTAGTGCTGGAATCGCCCTCGCTATGCTTACTGGTTACTGGTTATATCGTCGTCTTCGCGGTCACACCGGTGATACCTACGGTGCGGTGGTAGAGTGGACAGAGGCTCTATTCTTGGTTTTTTTGACAATAATTAGCTAATTTTTCCCCTCCACGGCCCGTAAACGGGTTAATTTCAGGGTAAATTTTCCCCCACCGGTTTCTCCGAAAGCTCTCACCCGAATAATATATTTACCCGACTCGGTAATGCGTGCAAACAGGAGAGCATTAGTGCCACCATCGGGACCATCATCATTTTCCGCTACAGTGGAACCATCGTCGGCCAGGAGAATTAAAACTCCATCAAAGTTTTCCGATTTGAGATCGATGGCCACCTGATCGTCCTTGTCCAAATCTACGGTATAATCCCTAGCAAACCCCCCTTCACCTGTGGGAATATCTTTGTCGGTGAGAGTATCGTTAATTTCTTTATTGAGGATTAGGGGGACGGGACTATAGATTTTTTCCGCTCGCACGGGTAAAGATTGACCGGTTAACCAGAATAAAGTGAGCAAGACGCATAAACCAGAATAGCGACCAGTCAAAGGAAATCTTGTCATAATGGCAGATGTTCGTTTTCTCAATCTCCCTATTCTACAAAAAACTGATAACTATCAGCAGTTCGACAAAATTAAATTCACACCCCCTCTCAGGGGAACACCGGAACTGCGGAACTGCGGAAGGGAAAAATATGTGTAATTAATTTTGTTAACTATGAACATATATTCCTTGCTGGCAAAACAAGTTAAAAATCCCCCTTGGAGCAAGGGAGCAAGAGGGAAGATAAAACCCGTTTAAGGTAATTGCTCTGATCATTAATTGACAATATTTAAAACAGATTGATTGAAAAATGAACTAGAAGTTAAAAACTTAAAGAGGGTTCTTACATGGACAAAGAAGCTAAAGACTGAGTGATATTATAGGCTTGACCGCGATAGGTAACGGCTACCGGTTTCTGAATGGTTTGAACGACACCACGGTTTTTTAAATAGGGAACACCACGATAGCCTAAAATCAGCGGACTGGAAGCAACGGTGGCAGTGGGATTTTTGTCGTAAGCAATGCTGCGATAGGTTAATTTCATAGGTGTCTCTGGAGATAATTGGTGAGTTAGTCTTATCTCCAGCTGCGGCGAAATTAATTCCAGAAAAGCTCAACTTTTTTCTGGGTAAATATCCTACCAAGAAGACCCCCGATAGCGCATTTCTCGACGCAGAGCATAACGACGGGCAAAATTAGGAACATCGCCCCGACATTTGAGATAAAGACATTAGACCTCTTGCAAAAGTCTTAAGTCGATCCTTGTACAGCAACATTTTTGAAGATTATCAACTACTAATAAATAATTAACTGAAAGTCCCTCCCATTATTGTTTCTATCGTTTGTTTTCGGATTTATGCAAGAGGTCTATTTAAGGCATCATCGGGTAACACCGTCGCTAAAACTCGCGCTTTGTCGATACCGGCTTTCTGGAGAATACTTTCATCGGTGGCGTTACCATTAAGAGTTAAGTAGCCTTTTTCCTGAGCTAATCCAATGTGATCGGGGTTATTATCGACGATAATAAAGGATTGGGCTGTTTTTGCCAATTTAGTCGTTAGAATGCGTCCTATACGCCCAAAACCGCAGATTATGACCTGATTTTATCGGGATTCCATCTCTTTATTCATCTGGCGATCGCTAAAAGCTTTGATAATCCTTTTCAGTGAACTTTGCATCGATTTCCGTGACCTGACCATCTAGCTATCAGCTTACAGCAGAATTTGTACTAAATCCGTTGAGCATAATGCTACTTATAAGGACAGGCACTCATGCAAAAGGGGGGATAAATAATCAGTTTTTAATAACTGGATTGAGTATAACGGAAGATTTTTGCAGGAGAGCTTTTTAACTGGCTGTTAACTTAGTCATAACTTGGATACTGTATAATCCCTATGTCAAGTATCCGTAATAAAATTTAACCTAATCAAGGTCTGAACATCAGTTTTGACTTTATTAATGAAAATATGAGTATTTCTCGCCGTAATTTCCTCACCTTTTTAACTGCCACTGCTGGTGTCTCTTTTTTCAGTCTGCAAGAGAAAAAATATTCCTCTCTGATTAGCAGTCCTGCGATCGCTGCTAATAATTTCGGCTTCAACTTTGTCCCAGTCAAACTGCCGATTCCCTTAAAAATTGACGGTATGAGCGATGAAAGCCAAAAAAATGCCTATCAAACCTATAAAGTCCTAGATGATCTCGTTCTTCCGCAAGGATTCACCTATGATGTGCTGGCCCAGTGGGGGGATGCAGTGGGTGATTCCCGTTTCGGTTATAACAATGATTATCTATCTTTTATCGAAACCAGTCCGGGTCAAGGTTATCTAACCGTTAATTTTGAATATATCAGTGGTCGTACTTGGCTACAAACCTTTGAACAAGTGATTGGTAAAACCCTACCCGTCAAGGAAGTACGGGAAAAAACGAATGAAAAGGGTGAAATTGCCGCCTATAACCTGCAAGATGCCAGCTTAAAGGCAAAAATCGAGGAAATCTCCCTAGAAGGCTTAATTGATCAGGGAATTGGCGTAATTTCCCTGGCTAAAGATCAAACGGGAAAATGGCAACGTACCTATAGTAAAGCCGATCGCCGCATTACCGGTATCTCTGGACTAAAGGACGGTCACTACCTGAAAGCGACCGGTCCCGCTGTAGCAATTTTTACCAAAACCGATAAACTTGGCTACGATGACGGATTAGGGGCAAAAATTATCGGAACGTTGCAAAATTGCGCCGGGGGAACAACGCCTTGGGGGACTGTATTTAGTGCCGAGGAGAACTTTCAAGACCAAGTGACGGAGGTAGTGTTAAAAGATGGTTCCTCTTTGCATCCCGATACTACCCCCTTTATTCTCAATAGTTCAGAAGTGGATGGCCGGGGTAACGTCTTCGGGTTAGCGGGAAATAAATACGGTTGGATGGTGGAGGTGGATCCGGCCAATCCCGACGATTACGGCACAAAACACACTTGGTTAGGGCGTTTTCGCCATGAAGCGGTCGCTTTTCTCGCTCGGACGGGGCAACCCTTGGCGGTTTATTCAGGATGCGATCGCAGAGGCGGTCATGTCTATAAATTCGTTTCCGAGGGCAAAATTAGCGATATTAAGCAGAAAAATAACTCAAAACTCCTAGAAAAAGGAATGCTCTACGGGGCCAAATTCAACCCCGATAAAACCGGTTATTGGATACCCTTAAATCCCGACACGGAGATAAATCCCGTCCTACCGAGTCAAATTGCCGCTAGTCGCGGGGATGGGGTAGTAGCTTTGCCGAATCCCGAAAGAACAGTCAATGAGACTAAATTACTGCTATTTAAGGACGATGAGGAGATTCTAGCCTACAAAGCTAAATATAAGACCCTCGCAGACCTGTATGAAGGTAATAGGACGGAAAAACAGGGGGCAATTCTCATCGATGCTCATTTTGCCGCTAACGCCGTTGGGGTCACTTGTACTGGTCGCCCGGAAGATACGGAAGTGGACGAGAATGGCACTTTATATATGACCTTTACCTCTGGTAGTCCCAGTGAAGCGGAGGGAGGAGCCGATAAGGAGATATTTAAAGGACCAAATGGCGAAATCCCCTACGAATTTGGTTGGATTATCAGCTTAAGGGAAGATAATAACGATGCTGCTTCCTTAAGTTTTCGTTGGGATGTGGTCGCTTACGGAGGGGAACCGACAGAGAAAGGTGAGGGTTTTTCTAATCCCGATAACCTCGCTTTCGATAAACAGGGAAATCTCTGGATGGTTAGCGATATTTCCACGGGTGGGTTAAATCGAGAGATGAAAACTCGTTATCCCCAAGGGGTCCCGGTTAGTCAACGGGATTTATTGGGTATTTTTGGCAATAATAGCGCTTGGGTGTTTGCCAAGGGTCAAGAGCATCCCTATCCTTTTGCTATCGCTCCCATGGATGCGGAATTAACGGGATTGTACTTTACTCCCGACCAAGAGACGTTATTTTTGGCAGTACAACATCCGGGGGAAGCGGGGGGAATTCGTCGGGATTTGGCCTTTGAAAACCGTAAATTTGCCCTTAAAACCACTAATGGGCAGGAATTTGAACAAATGCGACAAGTACCCCTAGGGTCGAATTGGCCCAGTGGTCAAGTTAATCAACCTCCCCGGCCGGCAGTGGTGGCGATTCGCCGAACCGAGTCAAAATCTGGATAATACATTTGTTTTAGATGATTGGTTTCCTTTGGGGATTTCCGAAAAACAAAAAAGGGGTCTTAGCCCCTTTTTTCCGGATTAGTTAGTTATTTTTTCGGCGATAACATCATCATCATGTTACGACCTTCTTTTTTTGGCGCTTGCTGTACCTCAGCCACATCCTGTAAGTCTTTGGCCATGCGCGCCAGTAATTCTTCCGCTAGGTTAGAGTGTTGAATTTCCCGGCCTCGGAAGGTAATCGTCGCTTTTACCTTATCTCCCGCTTTTAAAAAACGTTGCGCTTGGTTGACTCGCACGTTGTAGTCATGCTCATCGATTTTATAGCGCATTTTAACTTCTTTTATATCGGCTGTATGCTGTTTTTTCTTGGCTTCGCGGGCTTTTTTCTCCTGTTCAAACTTGTATTTGCCATAGTCCATAATCCGGCAAACGGGAGGATTTGCCGTTTCACTGACGAGGACGAGATCAAGTTCCTTTTCTTCGGCCACGCGTAAAGCTTCGGCAGGAGTAATAATTCCTAGTTGAGAGCCGTCGCTATCGATAACGCGGATTTCGGGAAAGCGGATTCTTTCGTTAATTTGGGGGAGATCGCGAGTAGTGCGTCTTTTATCTATCACAGGCGTTCTGGGTTATCTCTATTCTGGTTAATTAATCGGTTGGAGTTTACAAAATGGTTTACTTGCTATTCTACCTACTCGATCGAGTTTCTTGGCCAATTGTTAAGTTTTCTTGCAATGTTAATTTTTAGCCGCCGGTCATCAGCCGCCGGCCGTCAGCCAGATAAGCTTGTTGTCTATGGGCCTTGTCAGACTAAGACCCTATACTCTCAGGAATCGATCGGTAAGGTGCGTTCCCCCTCGTTGCAGCAGGGAACGCACCCGACAAAATCTGCGGCATCGCACTACCTCTGTAAACCAATGTCTAGATTATAGTGGGACAGTATCGGGCGACAGTTGAGAAGATTATCCAGTATGGTTAAATATTGCGCTGATGTTTTAATATTACCTATCGCCTAAAACTATGATTACTTATATTAAAATTCATGGCTTTAAATCCTTTCATAATTTTGAAATGGTATTCACGCCGCTTACTGTAGTTGCTGGGGTTAATGCTTCTGGTAAGAGTAATTTATTTGATGCTTTGCAATTGTTGGCGCGGCTGGCAGAAGTGGATCTGAAGACGGCTTTTAGCGAGCAACGAGGACATCCTAGCGAACTTTTTACCCAGTATGATGAGGACGACTACGCCACGGAAATGGAATTTATAGTGGAAATGTTAGTCAATCGCAAGGTAAAAGATAATTGGGGTGGGGAAGTCGATCTTAAATATACAAGATTACGCTATCAATTAAAAATTAAACGGGAGTCTAATATAAGTGGATTTGAAAACTTGTATATTGTTGATGAACGTTTAGAAAATTTAAAGCACAATGAAGATAATTGGGTAAAAAATTATATTCCCAAGACAGTATTGGAAACTTGGCGACCAAAAGTAACGGGTAGGAGAGCCATTCCTTATATTAATACTGAAGATAAGAGTGGTAGTGCTACCATTGTTGTACATCAAGATCGTAAACAGGGAAATAAAAAAGTATTTCTGGCAAAAAGCGCATCACAAACTGTTTTAAGCAGCATTAATACTATAGATTTTCAACATATATTAGCCGCCAAACAAGAAATGCTGAGTTGGAAGTTTATGCAGCTTAATCCCGAAGATCTGCGAGAACCTACGCGTCAAGATATGGGCATCAGAGATACAATAACAGCAAGCGGAAAGAATTTAGCCGCTGCTTTATTTCGCATCAAACAAGATGATGAATATACCCTCACAGCAATTTCCCGTGATCTCAATAACCTGCTACCGAATCTTACAGAAGTTAATGTTTATGATGACAAAGCAAATCGACAATTTATTATCAAGGTAAAAGGCGATGATGGTCGGGAGTTTTCTTCGAGAGTGCTTTCCGAAGGAACCCTACGTTTATTAACATTATGTGTCCTGCAATACGACCGACAACACACAGGATTACTGTGTTTTGAAGAGCCAGAAAATGGCATTCATCCTTTTCGTATTGAAGCAATGGCAAGATTATTAAAAGAGCTAACTGTCGATTTTGAAGATACTGAAATGCCTTTACGCCAAGTAATAGTGAACACTCATTCTCCAGTTCTGGTGAGTCAATTAATTAATTGGCAAGATGATAAAAATGTCAGCATTTGGCTTTCTCAACTTACCACTATAATATCCACTATTGAAGGGAAGCGAATTAAGATGAAAAGCAGTAATTTTCACCCTGTTATCAAAGAGAATAAAAAGCAATTAACCTTTTTTTTATACTAACTATTGATTAGGCGACTTACCATCTCTACCATTCCATATATGTTTAAATTTTTAATCTCTTCCTGAATTTGATCGATTGAACTTTGAGAATCATCACTACAGTAAGCCAATTGAACTTTCTTTCCCTGCGGATCGGTTAATAGGGTGATCAAGTCTCGATCGCTCGACACCTGATAATCTATATAGATGCCTTGTCTATCTTTGGCGGGAGTGAATTTACATGAATAATAGTTATCCTGTTTACGTTTGTCCGATGCTTGTCTAGCCAACAATTTTTCGATTAACAAACAATCGGATTCTTTATGTTGCTCGTCGTGACTATGCTTTATTTTGCCTATTTTGCTTAAATCCGCTTTCCTGTGAGTCTTGGAAACATAAGGATAAAGCTCCGCTTTAAAATTATACGGGATAGGTAAAATAATAAATCCTTTCTCCGCTTCCTCTTCGATCGCCTTTCGAGGAATATCGGCATTATAGGGAGTTAATAGGATAGCTTGTAATTTATATTTGAGTTTACTGGTGACATGATCGGCAATTTCTTGTTTTAAAATATCTCTAAAAGTTGTAATTTGTTCGATACCTGTACTCGTGGAATTTTTATTAGTTCCCTTCATCTCGATAATTGTCAGCAGAAGTAAGCCATTCTGAATAAAAAGAGATAAATAATCAGGTCTTTTCTGCTTTTGATTTCTAACAAGAGGATCCTCCCGACGATCAGTTTTAAATAAAATACAAACGGAATCTTTTTCTTGCTTGGTAATCCGAAAGCTGACACCGCTTTCGGGTGGAGCGATCCGATCGGGTACGGTACAGAAAATAAGCAGATTTTCTAAAAAGTTAAATTTTTGCCAATCGAGTTTATTCTTCTTCTGAGGAACATCCTTCTTCGGTTTCTTGGTTTTGTTGTCCTGCTTCATAAATTGCAAAAAACTTTTGTTGAATATCAACTGATACATCGCTGAGAGTATCCCAACGAATACCGTATTCAGGGTCGTGTAAAGAAAGTAATTTATTATTTTTTATTTCATAGGCGCTAACCTGTTCCATTTTAAGAAAACCTCGGCTATCTTGCAGATAAAGCAATTTAGCTTGTTCGGCTAAAAGTTCTGGATTTTGGTGATTACCATTAACGATATTGTTAAGATGAGCCATCAAATAGGGGCTATGAGTCGTCAATAAAATTCTAACTCCTAAATTTACTAAAATCGCTAAAGATTCTAACAATTTTACCTGAGATTCTGGATGTAAGTTCATTTCAGGCTCATCGATCACCAGAAAATCCCCCGATTTTGCTCGATAGCGCAAATAGAGTAAAAGCGGGGCTAATTGTTTAATAGACGAGGAAGCATTATAAAGATCGATCTCTAAACTTCTTTTTACCGAAACTTTAATTTCTCTGCCTCCGAATTTAGTCTTTTTAAAGATTGTTTTATTGTTATTTTGAATATACTTTTCAATTTGATCGGCTAATTTTTGAAAATCATTTTTGTTTTTGGCAATGGGATCGGGCTTATTTTCTAGTTCTATGTCAGTTAAAAAATCTAAAAAATCCTCTACTGGTTGAGGATATCGAATATCCCCCTGTTCTTTTAGTAACTCTAACTGTCTATCTCGATTAATACGTCCTTGTATCAATAGCTCTCTCTGATTCTCTTTAAGTAGCTTATATCTTCTATTAGCCAGCACTTTATAGGTATTTATAAAAACGTTTCTTTCGGCGGGTAAAGGAAGTATGTAAGAAAATGAAAATGTTACAACACCAGCAACAAAATCAAGAAGAACCATGTTTTTATAATCATAAATTTCAGCTTCTTTTTCTGGATAAAATAAAATCTCATTATTGTTGTCGCTTCGCTCGATTTTCTTGATTCCAAATGAAGCTAATGACTGGCGATACTCAATTATATGCGCTAAAACTTTTTCTATAGCTGTTTTAATATCATCTTCGGAAATTTCGATACTGAATTTCGTTTTTTCAAAAATCTTGCCGCTAGAATCTTGGAAAAAAGATTGTAGTTTTATCCCGCTAAATTCAGATGCGGACTTTTGAACAATTTCGGATATAACATCATAAAAACGTCGGTCTATTTTTAAAGACCAATGATCGGCTTGATTTGTAAATTCTATTTTTTCTAAAATTTCACTAGAAAAAAAAAGGCCGTCACGATGATTAATCCATAACCCATAAATCGAGTAGGCGATATAAGTTTTATTAGAATTATTCGGGCCAATAATAACGGTTAGAGGCCGAAGATCCACTTCTGCCTCTTTAATACTACCTAAATTCAAGAGTTTGATTTTCATCATAAAAACGAACACTCCGAATACAGACCCTTATTTTACCCGATTCGTACTCGCTTGCGCCGATTCTTTAGTTTTATCTTCAAACGCGACCTTGATCGAGAAACGAATAGCGATCGCTTTCTGAGAAAAGATCGATCGCCAACCGACAATCCAAAACGCTGTCATTACCTTTCTAAAGCAACAAGCTAGTGGTTAGCTGATCACTGAAAGCTCCTTAAATATCTAACCTTTGGTAGATGCTATTAAGATGATTTAGGTGCTGCTGGGGATCAAAGCAACTTTCGATCTCGTCGGGGGATAAAATAGCGGTAACTCGCTCATCTTGACCGATAAAAGCTTTAAAATTGCCGTTATCGGTGTTCCAAGCGCGATGGGCGTTTTCTTGGACGATTTTATAGGCAGATTCCCGGCTAATTCCCTTACTCACTAAAGTTAAAAGAACTCTTTGACTGAAAATCACGCCACCGTAAACATTCATATTTCGCTTCATGTTTTCGGGATACACCAGCAGATTTTTGACTAAATCGGTGATTTCCTTGAGCATAAAGTGGGTCAAAATGCAAACATCTGGCAGCATTACCCGTTCTACGGAACTATGGGAAATATCTCTTTCGTGCCAGAGGGCGATATTTTCTAAGGCGGAAACGCTATGACTACGGATAATTCTCGCCATTCCCGTTAAGCGTTCTGAGCGGATGGGATTACGTTTATGGGGCATAGCGGAGGAGCCTTTTTGTCCTTTGGAAAAGTATTCTTCCACTTCTAGGACATCAGTTCTTTGCAGGTTGCGAATCTCCACGGCAAAACGTTCGATCGAAGCCGCTAATAAGGCTAATTGTTGCACATAATCGGCGTGTCGATCGCGGGAGATAACTTGAGTGGAAGCGGTATCCGGTTCTAATCCTAGCTTCTGACAGGTTAACGCCTCAATTTTCGGGTCAATATTGGCATAGGTTCCCACTGCACCGGATATTTTACCGATGGCGATGTCTTGGCGCAAGCGAATTAAACGATCGCGTCCCCGCAGCACTTCCGCTAACCATCCCGCTAGTTTAAAGCCAAAGGTGATCGGTTCGGCGTGAATGCCGTGGGAACGTCCCACCATGACTGTATAACGGTGTTCTTGGGCGCGATAGCGCAGGGCTTGAATGAAATCTTCTAATTGTTCTAGAATCAGGTTTAAACTGGCGACTAATTGTAAGGACAGGGCAGTATCTAGTACATCAGAACTGGTTAAACCCAAATGAATATAACGCCCCGGCTCGCCCACATATTCGTTAACATTTGTTAAAAAGGCGATGACATCGTGGCGCACTTCTGCTTCTATTTCTAAAATGCGATCGGGATCAAAATTAGCTTTTGCCTTAATTTCTTCCACTGCATCCGCGGGAATATAGCCTAATTCGGCCTGCGCTTCACAGACGGCTATCTCTACCTCTAGCCATGTTTGATATTTATATCTATCCGTCCACAAATTCCCCATCGCAGGGAGAGTATAACGCTCGATCACTATTAATTATTCCAAGACAACCGTTTAATTGTATCGGATCGGGGCAAGTCCGGGAATAGGCAGGGGGCAGCGGGGAGTTTTGTTTTCCCCACTCCCTTTTCACCGGTTAGTAATTCGGTAGTAGCGGTGAACTATCTTGTTTAATTTAGCCTGAATCGAACCCCTACCCCCTTGCTTCAACCCATGCTCGCATTTTACCCGGATTGTTCAATCCGTAGGGATCGACGAGTTGTTTAAATTCTAGTTGTAGCGGATTAATCTGTCTGCTGCCGCCATCTTCCATGATATAAGTGTGAGGATTGGCAATGGCTGCCCCCTGTTGTTCATAGATAGCAATAATCTCATTTAATCGAGTTTCTGTGGTAAATTCTAGCAAGGGAAGACCGGCGGGAATAACTTTACCTTGAAATTTCAAAAATTCTAGGTGCATCATTATTTCCTCACCAAAATAATTATGGAGTTTCTCTACCGTGGCTAGATTAAAATAAAAAGCTTGTAGATAAGTTATCTTGGGGTTAAAACTACGCGCATGGAGAGTGGTATGATTCCAAGTAAATTCTAAGATACTGTTGCCTTTTTGGGTTTCTTCTGGCGTTTTATAGTAAGTAAGTTCACCATTATATTCTTGAATTAAAGACTCTAATGCAACTCGATCGCTGTCCGATACTATTAACAAAACTGCCGCTTTCCCCGTGGTTAAATAATCCTTAAGAGCAGTAAAATAAGCGGGAATTGGCCAAGAGTGAACACTAACCATTTTCTTGACGATGCCATCACTATCACTAAGAGCTTGACCGAATTTAGCGGCGGTGAGAAAATCGGCAAAAGTAACGATAAATTCTGCCCAAGGATAACAGGGAGCGAGGGCTATTTCTAACTCGGTAATAATGCCATTGGTTCCGTAGGCATGATTGACTTTTTCTACCTCATCCCCCCGTAATTCGATAATTTTTGGTTCCGCTTCTAGGGTGACTAATTGCACTGCTTGCAGATTGCCTCTATCCTTCAATTGTCCATAATTAATTGAACCCATGCCCACACTGCCACCCCCGATAAAACCGCCAATTGTCGCCGTCCGATAGGTAGAGGGAGCCATTCTTAATTCCCAACCAATTGCGCGAGCTTGTTTATCAAAAAATGCCATTTTTACCCCCGCTTCTACCCTGGCTGTCCCCGGTTCGATCGAGATAATTTTTGTTAGTTTGGTTGTGTCTAACATTACTCCTCCCCGCAAGGGAACACATTGACCATAATTACCTGTACCCGCACCTCTAACTGTTAAAGGAATTTGGTATTTAACGCAGGTTTTAGCGATGTCAATAACCTCTTGGCTATTGTGGGGACGAATGACTACATCAGCCCGTTTATCTTGCAGTTGTGCTTCTAAAATGGGACTAAAATGATAATAATCTAAGGAAAGTTTCGCCACTTGCCCCGGATCGGTGATAATTTCTAGATGGGAAAGCTCTTCAATGAGATTTTGACAATTAGATTTCATGGTTAGGTAGGGTTTGCTGAAAAGGTATATTGGTGGGGTTAGGAGACAGGATTCAGGATTCAGGATTCAGGAGTCAGGAGTCAGGAGTCAGGAGTCAGGAGTCAGGATTCAGGATTCAGGAGTCAGGAGTCAGGATTCAGGAGATTATTTTTATTTATTCCCCCCACACCCTACACCCCACACCCCACACCCCACACCCCAATCAGCGATCGCACCATCAGGAAAAATTAAAAACCGATCGCCTAGGCGGTCGGTTTTACTAAGAACTATAAACTTTTATTAACTTTGTTTGCTGAGAAACTGTTGAGCTTGTCTAATAGCGGCAGCGCCGATATTGAAGAAAGCCCAGCCACCAGCAATAAGCAAAGGGGTTAAAACGATCAACACTCTCCAGTCCATAGATTTCCTTCTCCTCGGTCAGTGCTTAAAAGATTGTTACTTGATTCTCATTTTATATTTATACCCTAATCCGCCCGTTTTGGGAATCCAGTATCAGTAGCTTTTCCCCCATGAACGAGGGCAAGTTTAGCATAGCGCTCGGCGTGTTCGATCAACTCTTGAGCCTCCTGTGGCGACACTTCCCGGACGCGTTTAGCGGGAATACCCACCACTAAAGATCGCGGTGGTATATCTTTTGTTACAATACTACCCGCCCCGACAATACTACCCGCCCCGACGCGCACACCATCGAGAATCACTGCCCCAATGCCGATTAAACAACCGCGTTCAATATGGGCTGCGTGAATTACCGCCCGATGCCCGATGGTAACGTAATCTTCAAGGATAGTAATTTTGCCCGGATCTCCGTGTAGGATTGCCCCATCTTGGATATTAGTATAGGCCCCAATTTCGATGCGTTCCACGTCGGCGCGCAATACCGCCCCATACCAAACACTCACCCCGACAGCTAGGGAAATATCGCCCATTACCGTGGCATTGGGGGCGATAAAAGCCGCTTGACTGACATCGACAAGCGGCCAGAAATTAGAAGTTGATCTTAAGTTATCTAAAGACATGAAAGGATCTACACTAAAGTCGAAAGAGAATACCCGTCCAATTTGGTTGGGTATAATATGGATAGGATTATTGGTACAAAGATAGCAATTTTTAGTTTAGGTTCTTCCATGATCAATGCAAGTTTACAATACCCTGTTTTTGGCCCCGATATCCATTGTCCTCACTGTCGGCAGCTAATCCCCGCCCTCACTTTGACGGATACCTATTTGTGTCCGCGCCATGGAGCTTTTGAAGCCGATCCCAAAACGGGAGAGTTGGTTCACTTGCAGTCAGGACGGCATTGGCGACTCTGGAATGGTGAGTGGTATCGTCAACACACTCACCCGGATGGTATTCGTTTTGAGATTCACGAAGCACTCGATCGCCTCTATACTCAAGGATTTAAAGCGACTAAAGTAATTATTGCCAACCGTTATCGCGATTTAGTTAGTTCCTACCTAGAACGTAACACCACTTGGCGCGGTAATGGACCGGGTGAAGCCACTATTCCCCGTCTCTACGGTTTACCAGTAGAATTTAGCCCCGATGCTCCCGATGAACCCTGTTGGGATGTAATTAATTTTGATCTGGAAAAAGAACCGGGGGTTCCCAAACGTTATCCCTATTTTCGTCTTTTTGATTAATCAATAGCCATCGGGAGTCAGGAGATAGGAGGCAGGAGATTATTTTTATTTACTCTCCCCATTTCCCCACTTCCCCATTTCCCCATTTCCCCACTTCCCCACTTCATAATTCTTTCTCCTGAAAATGCACCATGCTTCTATCCGCACCGCTAATATCCATCGGGCGATCGCTTTTTACCAACTTCTCGGTTTTACCCTAGAGGAAAGATTCACCACGGGTTATACTTTGGCCTGTTGGCTAACGGGGTTAAACGGACGCATCGAATTAATCCAAATTCCTCAACCGAAACCCGCCCCCGATGCCTTTAGCGATCAGCATTATGTCGGTTATTATCACTTGTCTTTTGACCTAACAGAAAATGTCAGCAATTTACCAGAATGGTTAGAAAAATTAACAAATAACTTTCAGCAAGCTCATCAAGAGGATGCCGATTTATATCAACCTTTAAAAATTCTTTTGCCACCCCAACAACAGATGATCGGCGATCATGTCTATGAAGTCACCTTTATTGCCGATACAGACGGGTTACCCCTGGAATTTATCCGTCGTTTAACGCCGAAATCAGCGATCAAGGTCTCAATAACTGAGATGGAGGGGACAGTGCTGGCAAAAACTCCCTAGCTATACCAGTCTCCTCCAGATGATCTGCATAAAAACTTAAGAATGATCCCCGTCTGGTGATAGACTTTTGACTGTTAAGGAAACAAACTCACTAGATAAATCATAGATCAGCTGTAGGGAGGATCATCGAGTGGAAAGTACGCTAGGGTTAGAAATTATCGAAGTGGTCGAACAGGCTGCCATTGCCTCCTCGAAGTGGATGGGTAAAGGCGAAAAAAATACCGCCGATCACGTCGCTGTAGAAGCGATGCGCGAACGGATGAATAAAATCCATATGCGCGGTCGCATCGTTATTGGAGAAGGGGAAAGAGACGAAGCTCCCATGCTCTATATTGGCGAAGAAGTGGGTATCTGTACCCAAGCTGATGCCAAACAATATTGTAATCCCGACGAATTAGTCGAAATCGATATCGCCGTCGATCCCTGCGAAGGCACTAACTTGGTTGCCTACGGTCAAAATGGTTCTATGGCCGTGTTAGCGATCTCCGAAAAAGGTGGGTTATTCGCCGCTCCTGACTTTTATATGAAAAAATTAGCCGCTCCCCCAGCAGCTAAAGGTCATGTGGATATTAATAAATCGGCGACGGAAAACCTGAAAGTCCTTTCCGATTGTCTCAATCGTTCCATCGAAGAACTGGTGGTAGTAGTTATGGATCGTCCCCGTCACAAGGAATTAATCCAAGAAATCCGCAACGCCGGGGCCAGAGTTCGTCTGATCAGCGATGGTGACGTATCGGCCGCTATTTCCTGCGCTTTTTCGGGAACTAATATTCATGCTCTCATGGGTATCGGTGCCGCTCCGGAAGGGGTAATCTCGGCGGCGGCTATGCGTTGTCTAGGCGGTCACTTCCAGGGACAATTAATCTATGATCCCGAAGTGGTCAAAACCGGTTTAATCGGCGAAAGCAGAGAGGGTAATCTCGCTCGTCTGCAAGAAATGGGTATCACCAATCCCGATCGCGTTTACGGTTGCGAAGAATTAGCCAGTGGCGAAACCGTCCTCTTTGCCGCCTGTGGGATCACCCCCGGCACCCTGATGGAAGGGGTACGCTTCTTCCATGGTGGCGCTCGTACCCAAAGCTTGGTTATCTCCACCCAATCGAAAACCGCTCGCTTTGTCGATACCGTTCACCTGTTCGACCAACCCAAATACATTCAACTGAGATAATTCCCTGACCCGGTGGGGTGGGCATGGCTCACCTCGCCCCCATTGGTAAAAATATATAAAGTTTTTTTTCAAACATCTTTTATTTGCATCCCGATTGGGACTAAATTGCAACAATTAGAGACATAACGCACTGATCTTTATCAATAATTTTTGTAGCCTGAGCAACATTTGTAGGAGAACATAAATGAATATTGCTGTAGTGGGCTTGAGTCACAAGACAGCCCCTGTGGAAATTCGCGAAAAATTGAGTATCCCGGAAGCGAAAATCGAGTCCGCCCTTACCCACCTCAAGGGTTATCCCCACATCCAAGAGGTGGCGATTATCAGCACCTGTAACCGTTTGGAGATCTACGCCGTGGTTACGGATACGGAAAAGGGCGTGGTGGAAATTACCCAGTTTCTCGCTGAAATCGGGCATATTCCCCTTAATGTCCTGCGTCGTTATCTGTTTACCCTGCTGCATCAGGATGCTGTCCGCCATCTGCTGCGGGTGTCGGCCGGTTTAGAAAGTCTTGTCCTCGGTGAAGGGCAAATTCTCGCGCAAGTTAAAAATACCCATAAATTAGCTCAAAAGTACAATACTATTAGTCAATTACTCGATCGCCTGTTTAAACAAGCGATGACTGCCGGTAAACGCGTTCGCACGGAAACCAGCATCGGCACGGGAGCCGTATCGATCAGTTCGGCGGCGGTGGAGTTAGCCCATGCTAAGGTGGCAGACCTCAGCAGCAAGAAAATCGCTATTATCGGGGCAGGGAAAATGTCCCGATTATTAGTTACTCACCTTCTGGCTAAGGGTTCTCAGCAAATTGCGATCGTCAATCGCTCCCAAAGACGGGCCCAGGAGTTGGCCCGTGAATTTCCTCACCTACCGCTGCAACTATATGGCTTAGAAGAGATGATGACTACAGTAGCGGCATCGGATATCGTCTTTACCAGTACCGGAGCCACGGAACCAATTTTAACTAAAACTTTATTGACAGAAGTGACGATTTCTGCTAATTCGCTGATGTTAATCGATATTTCTGTTCCCCGCAACGTCCATACCGACGTGAAGGAATTGGCACAAGTGCAAGCTTTTAACGTCGATGATCTCAAAGCGGTGGTTGCCGCCAATCAGGAAAGTCGCCGTCAGATGGCCAGGGAAGCAGAGGCACTCCTAGAGCAGGAAGTGGAAGCTTTCGAGCTTTGGTGGCGTTCTTTGGACACTGTACCGACAATTAGCTGTTTAAGAAGCAAAATTGAAGATATTCGCGAACAGGAATTAGAAAAGGCCCTCTCCCGTTTGGGGACGGAATTCGCCGAAAAACACCAAGAAGTTATCGAAGCAATGACCCGCGGTATCGTCAATAAAATCCTTCACGAACCCATGGTACAACTGCGCGCCCAACAGGATATCGAAGCGCGTAAGCGCTGTTTACAATCCCTGCAAATGCTCTTTAATCTCAGTGTCGGAGAAGAATATAGTTAGGGACTGGTAATCCACAAAAATTAAGGGCGATTCTATTGGTCTGTCAAGGTGATTTTGAGGGATTGGGGGCGAATAATTTGGCAGCATTGCCCTATCCACAATTTCAAGATTGACAGACCAATAGACTTTTGGCTGTAGAAATGCGGTAATATCCACCTGAGTGGAATACTAGAAAACCTTCTGCGGTAATTATGCCCAAATTGATCCTAAATCCTGTTTTAAAAAGATGATAACAATCAGTCATAAGTTAGCCAATGATAGTTAGTCAAGTTTTTAATTTCATTAGTCATTGTTTCGAGATACTGACAACGAGTTATCAGAATTTCTTCTATTTCTTCAATTGTTTCAAAATACTCATTAACCAGAGGTTCATCTACTAGAGACCACAATCTCTCGGCTGGCTGTAGTTCTGGCGAATAAGCCGGTAGAAAATCGAGCATGATTCCATCAAGAACTTCAAGTTTTTCACTTCTAGGCCACCCAGCATTATCTTGTACTAATAGGACAATTTTTGGGAGCCGATAACCCGACATCTTTTGCAAAAGATTGATAGACTAAACTTAACCATTGATGATTAACTATTGGGATTAAATACCAGAGTGTTTTTCCTGTTTTTGGCTCAACAAACCCGTAAACATATAACCATTCATAACGATGATGCACTAGGGCAGAAGGCCTTTCTCCTATTGGTTCCCAGACTTTTCTAATGATTGGTTTTAAGCCAACTCGATGTTCGTCAAAGAACCAGACTTCTCCTTGATAATTGGGAAATTTATCTATTAATTCTTGGACTTTTACTGGTAAATTTTGCGGAAATTTTTCTTGTTCAACTGGGTCTCCCTTTTTATGTTTTGGCCTGGGTTTTTGACAAGAATATCTCGACTTTTTTAGGTAATCCCATCCCCTTTGATTCCAAACTTTTTCTCGCCCCGTTTCCTTTTCTATCCATCTGGCTACCTTCAGTCCTGTCCAAATTCCTCCATCCGCAGGACGTTCTTTCAGTTCTTCTTTTAATTTTTGAAATTGTTCTTCCTTCAATAAAGGTTCTTTTCCTCTCCGATGTTCTGCACTTTTTTTCTTGAGATTTTTAACTCCTTCTTCTCCTAATTCATTATATTTCTTGAGAATTCTAAAACTATATTGATAATCTAACCCCACAGCTACCGCCGCATTTTTGATTGTCCATCCTAAGGATATTTGACCCAATAAGTGCCATCTTCTTGTTTCCACTGAGTCTTGACTGCTTCTGTATCTATCTTTCAGTTCCTCTGAACTTAGATGTTCGGCTAAGTAAGCTTTCTTGGGCATTTTATCTCCTCGTCTTTACTTGTTTTATTATAACAGGATTTAGTATCACTCCCCTATACCTTTGAAATAGGGATAAAAAGCTAAATAGAACAGACAAAAAGCCTGTTCTATCCATGAGGAGAAAAAACTTAAACGGTCATGATATCTTTTTCTTTTGTCGTTAACAAATCCTCGATTTTGGCGATAAATTTATCGGTGGATTTCTGCACTTGATCCTGTAAATCCCTGGATTCATCCTCAGAAATTTCGTGACCTTTTTCCCGTTTACGGATAGCATCGATCGCATCCCGGCGAATATTGCGGATAGCCACCTTTCCTTCTTCGGCCAATTTCGCCGCTAATTTGACCAATTCCTTGCGGCGATCGCTAGTGAGGGGAGGGATATTCAAACGAATGATCTGACCGTCATTACTGGGGGTTAAACCCACGTCCGAGAGAGAAATCGCCTTTTCGATCGCCCCCATACTGGTGCGATCGAAGGGTTGAATCGCGATCGTGGTCGCGTCGGGAGTGCTAATTGTCGCCAGGGACTTGAGGGGAGTTTCCATGCCATAATACTCCACCACGATCCGATCTAAAAGAGAAGCATTTGCCCGGCCGGTACGAATCGTATTAAAAGCTCTCTGGGTTGATTCGACGGTTTTCTGCATCTGGTCTTGAACTTCAGCTAACTTCACAGAATCCTCCTACCAATGTTCCAACGGGTTCACCTTTGACAGCGCGAACAATATTACCTGTCACCGACAGATCGAAAACGACTATCGGGATATTATTTTCCTTGCACAGAGCGATCGCCGTTCCGTCCATCACCCGCAGATCATGAGTCAGCACATGACCGTAGGTAAGACTTTGAAAGCGTCGCGCGTTAGGGTTATGGGAGGGATCGGAATCATAAACTCCATCCACTTTCGTCGCTTTAAACACCACTTCCGCATCGATTTCGGCGGCGCGCAGGGCCGCCGTGGTATCGGTGGTAAAGAAAGGATTACCCGATCCCGCACCGAAAACCACCACCCGACCTTTTTCCAGATGACGGATTGCTCGCCGGCGGATGTAGGGTTCAGCTAATTCCTGCATGGCAATCGCCGTTAATACCCTAGTCGGTACTTGCGCTCGTTCTAGGGCATCCTGCAAGGTCATAGCGTTCATGACTGTTGCTATCATACCAATATAATCGGCCGTGGCCCGATCCATGCCGGCCGAGGCGGCTTTCACCCCGCGAAAAATATTGCCGCCACCGACCACGATCGCCAATTGGATGCCTTGGTCAACCACTTCGGAGATTTCCAGAGCGATAGCGGAAACCACCATCGGGTCGATCCCATAGCCGAGATTGCCCATTAAGGCCTCCCCACTCAGTTTTAATAATACCCGCTTGTACGCCATGCCCTTACTACCACTCGCTAAAACAAGATCTAGATAATTTTTGTCTCCCCATAAGATAGCAGGTTTTGGCCTTGATTTAAGTTGACCAGTTCACTCTCCCCTGGGGCCGACAAGTTAAGATTAATAAATCTTTTCCTTGGGGAATTTGTATTTAGTGATACCTTTGTTATTAAAAGGAGCTTAGTTTTATTGAGAATTTAACCGTGGTCAGCGATCGATTACTATTGGTCAACAAAAGCAATCAAGGGGCCGCTAACATCGATACCTTTGATTGGGTGTATGGGTTTCAGGATGGAACTCGTCTGATGGGAAAGGTTTGCGGTTACTTAGACCCCGATAGTAATCGTCTTCTCGATCCCGAAAACTGCAGCGCTATCTACCAGAATGCCCAGGGACAAGTCCTTAGTCGTTGGCAAGCTGGAGATTTTATCGCTTTTGAACTAACCACCACCGGGGAAGATCTCTTGATCGTGGCTTCCAATGATAATTGTGTCAGTAATAGTCTCTGTTTGGTTTCGGGCATTAGTCGCAGCTGCGCCCAAGTTAGCGATGAAGGAAAATCCCTCGTCCGGGAGGTTTTTCAATACCCTGCTTGGTCTTTCCAGGGCGATCATAGCACTTCTAAGCCGGCTTTCAGTTGGAATTGTTCCGTGTCTCCCTTTTTCCCCTTTGTTTCCCTGCGTTTTAATCTCCAGTCCACCAGCAGCAAAAAATTCTATCGTTGGACGGTTTCCCCCTATTTTCCCTTTTGTCCCCTCTTAGAAGTGGGAGAATCCCTTGCCTAATTAGCCTTCTCTATTCTTTTGCAAATAATCGACTAATGCCCATAATCCTAGGCGATAACTTTCGGCCCCAAAACCGCTAATCTGTCCGATGGCTATATCGGCAATGTAGGAATGATGACGAAAAGACTCGCGTTTGTAAATATTGCTTAAGTGTACTTCCACACAGGCCATTTTTGTGCCTAATAGTGCGTCGCGGATGGCGATACTGGTGTGAGTATAAGCTCCCGCATTAATCAAAATACCGTCATGCTGACCCCATGCTTGCTGAATCCAGTCCACTAATTGCCCTTCCTGATTGGACTGGTGTGCGGTTAAATTCACCCCTAAACGGGTAGCTTCTTCGCTTAAAAACCGGTTAATCGCCTCTAAATTGACGTTACCGTAGAGATTCGGCTCTCTTTTCCCCAATAGGTTTAAATTCGGCCCGTGCAGAACCAGAATGCTTAGTTTATTCACAAATGTCCTCCCTATCACCACGAGAATTAATCTTATCTCGATCAGGGACTATTGCCGATCAACAACATTTTTGCCGCTACGGTAATCACCGCACCAATAGTAGCACTGAGCGCACCGACGATGATCGGCAGAATGAGACCTCGGAATCCCTGGAGGTCAGAAATAGCTTTAATCATCGAAAATTTGGGTCTGAAACCCCGTCGTTCTACGACGGCTTTACTGTTAAATATTAGGGTTCTTCGTTACTTAGTATGGTTCGATAGGGGAGCATAAATCGACTAAATCCTTATCTGGCAAGAGACTTAATTGATTAGTTCGCTCTAGATCAAAAACAATTGACAAAAATCGCCAAATGTCTTTCTCTATAAGAGTTTCATTCCTTATAATCCTGTACGTTGCATAAGACAAACCGAAGAGCCAATATTAGCACATTTACGAAATATATGCTAAAATGTGAGGTATGGAAAAAGCCTATTCGTTTCGATTTTACCCCACACCCGAACAAGAGTCGCTATTGCGGCGCACATTGGGCTGTGTAAGATTGGTTTACAATAAGGCACTCCATCTCAGAACACAAGCTTGGTATGAAAGACAAGAAAGAGTAGGCTACGCTCAAACTTCTTCAATGTTGACCGATTGGAAAAAGCAAGAAGAATTAGACTTTTTAAACGAAGTTAGCTGTGTACCTTTACAACAAGGGTTAAGACATTTACAAACAGCTTTTACTAATTTCTTTGCTGGTCGTACTAAGTATCCTAACTTTAAGAAAAAACATCAGGGAGGAAGTGCCGAATTTACCAAATCTGCTTTTAAATTTAAAGACAAACAAATCTATTTAGCTAAATGCACAGAACCTTTACCTATTCGATGGTCAAGACAAATCCCAGAAAGCTGTGAACCAAGCACAGTAACGGTCAGATTACATCCTTCTGGACGTTGGCATATCTCAATAAGATTTGATGACCCAACGATTAAGCCTTTACCAGTAACAGATAAAGCCATTGGAATTGACTTAGGAATTAGTAGCCTCGTGAGTACCAGCGATGGCGATAAAGTATCTAATCCTAAGCATTTTAAGAAACATTATCAGAGGTTGCGAAAAGCACAAAAAAATCTTTCTAGAAAACAGAAAGACTCAAAGAATCGGGAAAAAGCAAGAATCAAATTAGCCAAGATTCACGCTCAAATCACCGATAGCAGGAAAGACCATTTACACAAGCTAACCACTCAATTAGTTCGTGAAAACCAAACGATTGTGGTTGAGAATTTAGCCGTCAAGAATATGGTCAAAAACCCGAAATTATCTCAGGCAATATCTGATGTTAGTTGGGGAGAAATCACTCGACAATTAGCCTATAAATGCCGTTGGTATGGGAGAAATTACATCGAAATAGATAGATGGTTTCCTAGCTCTAAAAGGTGTAGTAATTGTGGGCATATTGCCCTTGAAAATGCCGTTAAATGTTCGAGAATGGGACTGTCCAGACTGTGGGACTCACCATGACCGAGATATTAACGCCAGTAAAAATATTTTGGCCGCAGGGCTTGCGGTGTCAGTCTGTCGAGCGACCATAAGACCAGAACAGAGTAAATCTGTTAAGGCAGGTGCGAAAAATCCTTCGGGAAAGAAGCAGAAACCTAAATCGTGAGGTTTGGGAATCGCCGTCCGTTTTACGGCGGCGAGGATGTCAACTTGATCCTTCTCCCATTCTCGCTTTATCCATGGGAGACTACCCTTTAATTATCACCCCAAAATATAGTGCCAGTGTTTGTTTCCCCAGCAGATACCGGCATCTGTCCCCTTTTGTCGATTAAATTTGTTAGATTTTGGAGGAGAAATGTTAACTTATTTTAAAATTTATGTTGAGCAGCACTGCTACCTATCCCATCGGGGGAACAGATATCGATCGCTTTGATTGTCGTCAAGTTTGGTATCCTATCTACTACGTCAAAGATTTAGACAAAAAGCAGCCCCAACGCTTTACCCTACTAGAAGAGGATTTAGTGATTTGGTGGGACAAAAATCAGCAAGAATGGCGAGTTTTCGAGGATAAATGTCCCCATCGTCTCGCTCCTCTCTCAGAAGGTCGTCTTAACGAAAGCGGACATCTAGAATGTCCCTATCACGGTTGGTCTTTTTCCGGAGGAGGAAACTGTGAATTTATTCCCCAACAACCGGAAAACAGTCAAGCTAACACCTCTCGACGCGCTTGTGTGCGGTCTTTTCCCACGGCTATCCGTCAGGGATTATTATTCGTTTATGCGGGTAATCCCGAAAATGCTCCCCTGACTGCGATTCCAATTATTGAACCCATGGAGGAGGATGCTGATGCTTGGATTTGTTTGGATACCTTTCGAGATCTACCCTACTCGGCCGTCACTTTAATCGAAAATATTATCGATTCTAGTCATGTTCCCTATACCCATCATCTCACCATCGGTAATCGGGCCAATGCCGCTCCTATGGAATTAGAAATTATCGAGTCCAATCGTCAGGGATTTAAGGGAATTTGGCCCGAAGGACCGCGTAAAGGTAAATTAGGTCAGCAATACAGCAATTTTATCGCCCCCGGATTAATTTACCACGATCTCACCTCGGAAAAGTTCGGACGGACTTTAACCGTAGTCTATGCAACTCCCATCCGTCAGGGAGAATGTCGTCTCTTTGCTCGTTTTCCCTTTAAATTTAACTCTAAACTGCCGAAATTCTTCATTAAGCTTACCCCCACTTGGTATTCCCACATCAATCAAAACGCTATTCTTGAAGATGATCAGATTTTTCTCTACTATCAAGAGCGTTATCTGCAAGCTCAGGGGGATAGTCGGAATTTTAGTCAAGCTTGTTATCTCCCTACCAAAGCGGATTTATTGGTGTTTGAGTATCGCAATTGGGTTAATCAATACCAAGCTGATCCTTTCGCCGGTCAACCTTTTCCCCCCCTACAATCAAAAGAGATTCTCCTCGAACGATATCAGTCCCATACCAAAAATTGTGCTGTTTGTCAAGGGGCTTTAAAAAATATTAATCGTCTGCGGGGGTTAACATTAGCGATCGCTATTGTTCTTGGTCTATCTTTACCACTTTTAGCCCTAATTTTCGGTCAATCGGCCCTCCTTCCCGTGACAGTGCTGACAGCATTAACTGTAATTATGGTGGCAGCTTATTGGCGCTTGGGAGAACTGAAAAAACAGTTTTATCAAGGACGGGAATTATTGCCGAGAAATACCGGTAAAAAGCGATAAAGCTGCCGAAAAAGAGCGGAAGTTAGGGAACCTGTTCCTCACTATCGACTTTGGGGGTTTGGTTTTGGGAAGATTGCTGAAGTTCTTGCCAGCGAGTTTCTGCCAGTTGTTTTTGTGTTTGCACTTCTCGGTCATTGGAACGATAACGAAGGGATTCTTGATAAGCTTGAATCGCTCGCTCGTATTGACCGAGTTTAAACCAACTATTGCCTAAACTTTTCCAGGTTTCGGGGTTATCTTTTTGCCTTTGAATCGCCTGTTGATAGGCGTTTATGGCTTGGGAATTGTCGCCTAAACGATAGCAAGCGTTACCGATACCGATAAAAACTTCGGCTTTTTGGGAAGAAATGCGGCGAGCTTTTTCGTAGGATGCGATCGCTTCTTGAAATCTTTCCATTTGATGAAGTAATGCCCCTTGATGTAACCATGCTTGATAATAATTAGAATTGGCTTTAGTTGCTTGAGTAAATGCCTCCAAAGCTTCTGACTTGCGACCTAATTTTTGCAGAATAATCCCTTGACTATAGTGAGCTTGGGAAAATTGAGGATTAAATTGTCCAGCTTTGCTATAACTTTCTAAAGCCTCATTAATTTTATTTAATTGATACAAACTATTACCTTTTTGATACCAAATTAAGGCATTATCCGATTCGAGCGCTAGAGCCTGATCATAGGCTTTAACTGCCCCTTCATAATCCTCAAGATTCTGTAATGACCAGCCTTTTTTGTACCATATTTTGGCATCATTTTGCTGAAAAGTTAACAATTTTTCAAGAGCTTTTTGGGCGGCGGAATATTGTTGCAGTTCTAGATAGATATCGGCTTTACCTTGCCAAGCTTGACTAGCGGCAGGATTAAAAGATAAGACCCGATCAAAACTTTCCAAAGCCTCCTGATTTTTGCCTAATTTATCTAAAGCTTGCCCGCGACCGAGCCAAGCTTGCCAAGCGGAATCTGGGTTAATTTGAATAGCTTTTTCGTAGGTATTTAAAGCTTTCGAGTATCTTTTTAAAGCCAATAAAGTATCAGCTTTTCCTTGCAATGCCTCAAGATAATTGGGATTAATTTTTAAGGCTTGACCATAAGAAGTAAGGGCATCAGTATAGCGTTTGAGTTGATAAAAAGTCTGACCTTGTTGATAGTAATCAAGAGAATTACGAGAATTTTGCCAATAGTCAAAACCCAGATAAGCACTGGCTATTAAGCCAATTGTCCCAGAGACAACCAGGATTTTTGTTAGCCAAGATTTCCCTGGACGAGCAATCAGACCTTGAGGTTTCACCCCATAGGTAGTTTTCGGAGCGAGATGATAAATTTTACCTAATTTTCTCAGATCGATTAATGCTTCACTGACACTGGTATAACGCTGACGAAAATCATAGCGGATCATGCGCTCGATAACATAACTAAACTCGGCGCTAGTCATGGCCAAATGTTGCCAGAGAATTTCCCCCGTGCGAGCATCCAGTGGAATATCTTCGGTATCTTTACCGGTTAAAGCTTGTAATCCAATAATACCAGTGGCATAGATATCGCTACTAAAACGCGGATAACCTTGGGCCTGTTCACTGGGGAAATAACCAGGGGTACCAATAGCGATGGTAGAAACGGTTTTACCTTCTTTAACCACTTGAGTGCTAATTTGTTTGACAGCACCAAAATCAATTAAAACCAATTGATGATCTTGGCTGCGACGAATAAGATTAAAGGGATTAACATCGCGATGGATCACCTGTTTGTGATGGACAAATTCGAGAATTGAGAGAATTTCTGTTAATAAAGCCACCACTTTCCCTTCATCTTGCCTATAGACACCGGCAGTAATTTCTCTGGCTAAATCTTCCCCTTCAATGTATTCTTGCACGAGGAAAAATTGCCCATTTTCCTCAAAATAAGCAAATAAACGGGGAATATGGCGATGAATGCCCAATTCTTGCAGGATTTTCGCCTCGGTTTCAAAGAGTCGTCTAGCGATGGCTACAGTTTCGGCATCCTGGCACTGGGGTTTAAATTGTTTGATCACACAACGATTTTGATTGGGTAACTGGCGATCGCAGGCCAAGAAAGTCTGTCCGAATCCCCCTTTTCCCAATTGACGGATAATTTGGTAGCGATGACTAAGGATTTTTCCGGCAGCGAGTTCCATAGACGATGGCAATCCGAGGTTTTTTACTATTCTAGGCTTTTCGGCTCTCTTTTGCGGTCGATGGACAAAATGGGTAAATTCCCCTATTCTACTTTTTTCCCTATAGAGAGGAAAAAAATTCCCTGTGGAGGGGACTGACATGACAGGCAAAAAAAAATAATCTAGAAACAGAGAAAGTTCACTGTTGTTTTTTGAGAGGATAACCGCTATGTCTATCAATCCTGTTACTAGAGCCAGTACAGCTTTACTGATTACCCTGCTCATGGGGTCGATGTCCGGTACTTTTCCCGTCCTCGCTCAAAGTAATATTAATCGGCAACGTCTCATCGCTCAACAAATCTCGATTCCGGCGGGAACAGTTATCCCTTTGAATTACGAGAAAGCCGATAAAATTTTAGTTTCTAAAAGTGATGTTATTCCTCTGACTTTAACCGTAGCCAGAGATATTCGTAACCGCAATGGGATTGTGGTGATTGCGGCAGGAAGTGAAGTCAAGGGTACTTTAGAAGCAGCCGGCCGAGGTGTGCGGTTTATTGCCGATGAAATTGGCCTTGATGGGGGCAATCGCACCATTCCCCTCAATGCCACTTCGCGATTAATTACTACCACTGAAACCCTGCGTAAAGGGGCAAAAACTCAAGATATCTTAGGGGGAACCCTCGCCGGTGCGGGGGCAGCCACAGCGATCGCTGCTCTCACAGGTGATCGCAAGATCGAAGTTCTCGATGTCTTAGCGGGGGCAGCCGTGGGAACCCTTGCAGGATGGGGCTTACCGGCGGCGGGAATTGTCGGTGGTAGTTCCGTGCAGTTATACTCTGTTAACCCCGATCGAGATTTAAATATTACCCTGCAATCGCCCCTAGTGATCAGAGATTAGTGAACGGCAAACCATGACCAAATCCGTCTGCTGGCGGATTTGGTGTCAACCATCGATTTAATCGGAGCGATCGATTTGTTAGATTTTTAATAGTCGGTCTGTCAACCGATAGACAGAAACAGTCAAAACATCAGAATCAGAGATCAAAGTATGAAACTTCCTACAGGGTTACGGCGAACTATTACCCACGCTTTAGCAACTTTTCTGGGAATTATGCTCGGTTTTAGCAGTTTAGCGGCGGTAAATGCTCAAAATCTGCCCAGCGCTGCCGCCGATCTGGCCAGAATTCCCCCGGAGATGACGGCGGAAAGTTTTGTCGCTAAGGCAGTGGCGCGCACGGGTGCGGCAGTAGTGCGAATTGACACCGAAGCGATCATTACTCGTCCCAATAGCCCCTTTTTTGATGATCCTTTTTTTCAGGAGTTTTTTGGAGAACAGTTTCGTCTTCCCACCCAGCAGCGAGTGGCTGGCCAGGGATCGGGTTTTATTATCGATGGCAGTGGTTTAATCTTAACTAATGCCCATGTGGTCGATAATGCCGATAAGGTAACGGTAACTTTAAAAGATGGTCGTAGCTTCAAAGGAGAAGTGCGCGGTACTGATGAGATCACTGATTTAGCCGTAGTGAAAATTAATCCCCAAGGGGAAAATTTACCTGTAGCCGTCCTCGGCAATTCCTCATCCATACAAGTGGGGGACTGGGCGATCGCAGTAGGCAATCCCGTCGGTCTAGATAATACAGTAACTTTAGGAATTATTAGCACGATCGGGCGCTCGGCAGCTAAGGCTGGTATTCCCGATAAACGCATTGATTTTATCCAAACCGATGCCGCTATTAACCCGGGTAATTCCGGCGGTCCTTTACTCAACGCCCAAGGGGAAGTCATCGGTATCAATACGGCGATTCGTGCTGATGCCATGGGCATCGGTTTTGCCATTCCCATCGACCGGGCCAAGCAGTTACAAGCGACCCTAGAATCAGGTCAAAAGGTGGCCCATCCCTATATCGGTGTGCAGATGGTTAATCTAACTCCCGATTTAGCCCAGGCTAATAATCAAAACCCCAATTCTGCCATGATCGTCCCGGAAGTGTCGGGAATTTTGGTGGTGAAAGTCCTACCCAATACCCCCGCCGAAAAAGCCGGTATCCGTCGCGGGGATGTGATTGTTAAAGCTAATAATCAACCGGTTAGCGATGGCGCTGAGTTACAGGAAATGGTGGAAAAAACCGGGATCGGTCAATCTTTACCCCTAAGAATCAGAAGGGGGGAAAGGGCGATCGATCTCACCGTAATCACCGCCCAAATGTCAAATCAGTAATCGGCAGTCAGTGATCAGTTATCAGATGTGAGTTTTCATCGAAAATTTGGGTCTGAAACCCCGTCGTTCTACGACGGCTTTACTGTTAAATATTAGCGCATTTACACGATATATGCTAGAATGCGAGATATGGAAAAAGCCTATTCGTTTCGATTTTACCCAACACCCGAACAAGAGTCGCTATTGCGGCGCACTTTGGGCTGTGTAAGATTGGTTTACAATAAGGCACTCCATCTCAGAACACAAGCATGGTACGAAAGACAAGAAAGAGTAGGATATACTGAAACTTCTTCAATGCTAACCGATTGGAAAAAACAAGAAGAATTAGAGTTTTTAAACGAAGTTAGCTGTGTACCCTTACAACAAGGGTTAAGACATCTACAAACAGCTTTTACTAATTTCTTTGCTGGTCGTACTAAGTATCCTAACTTTAAGAAAAAACATCAGGGAGGAAGTGCCGAATTTACCAAATCTGCTTTTAAGTTCAAAGACAGACAAATCTATTTAGCTAAATGCACAGAACCTTTACCTATTCGATGGTCAAGACAAATACCAGAAAGCTGTGAACCAAGCACAGTAACAGTCAGATTACATCCCTCAGGACGTTGGCATATCTCAATAAGATTTGATGACCCAACAATTAAGCCATTACCCCCAACCGATAAAGCCATCGGAATTGACTTAGGAATTAGTAGCCTTGTGATTACCAGCGATGGTGACAAAGTATCTAATCCTAAGCACTTTAAAAACCATTATCGGAGACTGCGAAAGGCCCAAAAAAGCCTTTCTAGAAAACAGAAAGGGTCAAAAAATCGGGAAAAAGCAAGAATCAAAGTAGCCAAAATTCACGCTCAAATCACCGATAGCAGAAAAGACCATTTACACAAGCTAACCACTCAATTAGTTCGTGAAAACCAAACGATTGTGGTTGAGAATTTAGCCGTTAAGAATATGGTCAAAAACCCGAAATTATCTCAGGCAATATCTGATGTAAGCTGGGGTGAAATCACTAGACAATTAGCCTACAAATGCCGTTGGTATGGGAGAAATTACATCGAAATAGATAGATGGTTTCCTAGCTCTAAAAGATGTAGTAATTGTGGGCATATTGCCCTTGAAAATGCCGTTAAATGTTCGAGAATGGGACTGTCCAGACTGTGGGACTCACCATGACCGAGATATTAACGCCAGTAAAAATATTTTGGCCGCAGGGCTTGCGGTGTCAGTCTGTAGAGCGACCATAAGACCAGAACAGAGTAAATCTGTTAAGGCAGGTGCGAAAAATCCTTCGGGAAAGAAGCAGAAACCTAAATCGTGAGGTTTGGGAATCACCGTCCGTTTACGGCGGTGAGGATGTCAAGCCTTGATTGAGCAGCGACGAAAATCTTTTCAGGACTCGTAGCGCCGATAAAGCCGCTGCAACTTGTCATAGAAACGCTTGCGGACTTTTTCCGGGGAGATCAGCAAGCAATCTTCTCCGTAGGGAAGAATTTCGCGGAAAAACCAGAAGCTACTCGTTATCTGTCGGGTAATCTGCCGGACGAGGGGATCGTTCGAGATCAATTCGTTGGCGATATCGATAGCGCTTTTAGTCCGGTACGATCGAGCTAATCCATCGAATAGCTGAAACTCGGCTGACACACTATCAAGCTGATTGCGCCATTTGCCCCTAGGGATCGGGGTAATTAAGGAATCGCTGGGGATTCGATCGATCCGTAAACTCCAATTATGGTGTAGTTCGGAAATATCTTGATTTCCCTCGGTTTCCTCGCACCAACAATCGAGATATAAGCGATCCTCGTGACGATTGATAGCGGCATGGTAAAGATGGAATTCCCAGATTCGATCGCCGGCATCCTGATAGGATAACTGAAAGGGTTGTTGTCGGAGAATGCAGCGATCGAGTTCCAGTCGCCATGGTGGGGGAGGATTATCGAGGCGGCCTTCTAGCTCTTTGCGTAAGGGTCCCGACAGTTCGCTCCGTTCTAATAGTAGTTTAGTTAGTTCTAGGGCGATGGGGATTTGCCCGGCATCGATGAGAGAATCGATCGCCTGTTGGAGCATCTGCAAGCGATCGGGCTTCCAGTCGTGATTAGGGGCGATTTTAAGTTTATTATGGGCAATTTCTTTGATTAACTTCGATATATTCGGTTTATCTCCCCAAAATAGCCCGAATTCACTGGCAAGGATTTCTAGGGACTGTTTTTCTTTTTCACTGACCGATAAAGTGATTGATTGTCCTATCCGGCTCATAGTTTATAAATATACGGACACTTTTTCTGTTAAGGTACTTGTCCATCCCTATTATCGTGGTTAGTATGGAAGATAGCAAGAAGTTACGGACAGAAATTCATGGTAAATTATCAAGTAACGCTCAGGCCAGTCTATTCCTGTCCCGCAGACGAGATACCAGACGGGATCAAGGTTCCGCAAGGATGGCGGTTATCGTGGCATCAGGTGGAGACGTGGAAAGCACTCAACGATCCCGATATCGATGTGATTTTCAATACGGCCATGACGGGGGACGGGAAAAGTCTAGCGGCCTACCTGCGAACTTTGCAAGGATATTTCCCGATTATGGGACTCTACCCAACCAACGAACTGGCGCGGGATCAGCGGGGTCAGATCGAGGCATATATTCAACGATTTCAACCAACGGATCAACCCCGGGTCAATCTTTTAACCGGGCCCGAGTTGGAATTGTACGCCGAACGGGATGGGAAAACGAAAGCGATCGCTCTAGAGACTCGATCGAAACAGTCGGAAATTCTCTTAACTAACCCCGATATTTTCCATTATCTGCATCGGGGGGCCTATTTAACCCCCTACGATAACCCCGATCAGCTATGGAACCGGATCGATAAACATTTCGATCTCTTCCTATTCGATGAATTTCACGTTTTCGGCACGCCACAGGTCGCCAGCATAATCAATACCATGCTTCTAATCCGACGGGCCAATCGTGGGAAACGATACCTGTTTCTATCCGCAACTCCCGACGAGGGTTTACTAAAACGATTGGATAAAGCGGGGTTTCGCTACCGATCGATCGACCCGGTAAGAGAAGGAAAATACCAGTTTCCCGATACCCCAGAAGAGGCCAATTCCCTCGCTCAACAGGGATGGCGGCAAGTAACCTCGGAAATCGAGCTATCTTTTATTCCTTTACCGTCGAGTTTTCAAACTTCGGAAAATTGGTTGAAAGAAAATAAAGAGCGAATTTTAGACTATTTTAAGCGATACCCCGGCAGCAAGGGCGCGATTATTCTCAATTCGATCGCTTCGGTTAAACGTCTGCTGCCGATTTTCCGAGAATTATTGGCGACTATCGGTTTAACGGTGGGGGAAAATACGGGTCTTTCGGGAACGCGGGAGAAGTTGGCATCGTTAAATCGTGATCTGGTGATCGGAACGAGTACCATCGATGTGGGGGTGGACTTCAAGATTAATTTTCTCATTTTTGAGTCGTCGGATGCGGGAAATTTTATTCAACGTTTCGGCCGTTTAGGCCGTCACAGCGGCTACGATCGAAAGGGAACGGCGGTAAAATTTACTAACTTCACAGCGATCGCTCTGGTTCCGAAATTTTTCCTAGAACGGTTATTCGAGAAGAAAGACGCACCGTTACAAGTCGGGGAACGGTATGACCGAATTCAGCTACAGGAGGCGATCAAGAGTAACTACCGTCATATCAATAATTTCGAGGGTTATTACCAACGTTGGGGAGCGGTACAATCATTTCAACTGTGGTGGAATTTAGGGAGTCCGAAGATCAAATCCCAATACGGGGAAAGTCGCCAGAAGTTTCAACAGGAATGCGAGGAGGTTTTCGATACCAGTTTAAAACGGGTCGCCGGTCGGGTGAAAGGATGGGCCGACGAATGGAAGGAGTTATCGGGGAAAAGCGGTAATCCGATTTTCGAGGATGCGTCTAGTTTTCGCGGGTCGAGTCCGTTACTATGCGGGTTATACGATTCGACGGAACCGGAGGGATGCGATCGCTTTAAAACCTACGATTTACCCAGTATTCTCGGTAATCTAGAGGTGGAGGTGTGGAGAAAAGGCGAGTTTAAGCGCCAGATCGAGGCCACGAAAACACCGATCGCGCGCAGACGTTTCGATTATTGTCTCACGTTTCTGAATTTAAAGGGGTATCGAGAGGAACGGTTAAACTGGCGCTTTACCTACGACGGCGATTTAGGCGAGATTGCCTCCGCGTGGAAAGTACAGGTTTTGACGGGAATCGGTGTTTGGCAACCAGATAATCTTTGGCTCGATCGAATTAGTCGGGAGTTACGGGATCAGGCTCTGGTTAGCTTCGTTCTTGCCTATCCCGTCGCTGCAGTTCGCCAACGCTTACAACTGCCGATGCACTTCGGTATTTATCCGATTAGTGACGAGAGTAGTCTTCATTCTCCCGTGTCACCCTATTCTATAGCGATCGGTCAATCGGCTTTGTTGTTGGATACTCTCGCTCATCGGTTCAAAGGTCAAGGGGGTGAGGTGTGGATCTGTTGATGCCGTTTGAGGTCACTAAACAACACTTATCAGAAGATCGATAACCATGAATAAGCTGTTAAGCATTTAAATTGCTTGTTGAGACGAGGCAAGAGGCAAGAGGCAAGAGGCAACAGTAAAGGGATTGGGGGAGATTCGGCTAATCTTAAGAATAAGTGCTTTAAATGCGTCTTAGCTTAATCCTAACGCTCGTTCTCACGAGGAACCGATAGACTTGATCGCGATCCCTAAAAAACGAACGTATATCAGCAATCTCGACCCAGAAGAGCGCGAATTGCTCGAACTGTACGAACAGGGGGAATGGGTATCCAAGTTGACCCCTGAACGAGTTAAGGAATTGCAGTCTTACGTTGAAGTAACTTGGGAAGAGCGCAAAAGAGACATTAGGCGTGAGGATGAGCTATGAATCCCTAAGTAGGGATTATCGGGACAAAAAAGAAAAGCGCACGCGAACACGACTATAGAACATAGTTTCAATCCCTGATAGGGGTTCGGAATCGACAGTGTGCCTTGTCCCATGGTTACTATAACAGATAGTTTATTTACCGTCTATGTCCTATATTCGTGAGAGAAACTTGACTTTTGCTCGTTCTCAAAGTATCCTAAAGAAGGTGAAATTCTGATCACTATTTAGAAAAGCGTTCGGGAATACGAGTATAGGACTACTTCCTTGCCCTCCTTACATGATAGCTAAGGACTGGTGGGTATTGTTTATCTGTTCTCAAATCTTAAAAGCGTTTTAACTGCGATTTAGTGACAGAGTTTCACTTCCAAAATTAACCAAGGAGGATTAATGTCCATCGATAAAACTCAACAGCCTCAAGGCAAACAACTTGAGCTACCTTTATTTCAGAATAAGCCTTGCGTTAAGGAGACAAGGAAAACTCGGACTCCAAAGATAACCGTCTCTTCCGATGCTCTCCAAACTAATATTTTACCTTTCATGGACATGAAGAAGAAAGTTCGTAGTCCGAAGGTAAAGGAGGCATTTGAAAAGCTAGAGTGTGATTTCCGAACTATTCAAGGCTTTGCCAAGGCTGAGGTTGTTCAATCATCCGAAGTACGCTCATATATCAAGTGGCTTGGAAAGCTTCTCGTCATTGAATAAAACTTCAACCGTCTGAGATTGACACAGCGACTAGGGACTCTAACAACAAATCGAAAATAGTTGATGAAGTCCCTTTTTTTAATAAGAGTCAAAAGGAGATGAGGGAGTCAAAGTGTACGGACACTTTTTCTGGGATTTAGTTGCTCTTTGCTTCCTCCGCGTTTGATAATAGACATAGACAGACGCTAGGGACATCGATCGATATATCCATCGGATTCTTGCCATTTTTTTTGATAGGGGCTAAATATGAATAGGCTAGTAGAAAAAATTACGGCTATTGTCGAAAAACTACCGAATTTAAAACTATTAATTCTCTTCGGTTCTAGAGCGCGTGGAGAACATAGACCTGATAGCGATTGGGATTTCGCTGTTTTATACGAGGAAAGAAGCGCTCAAAAGGATATTTCGAGTCTATTGAAAATTTATACACTACTCGAACAAGCTTTAGAGATTCCCGAAGACAAAATTGATGTGATTGATTTAAAAGAATGTTCGCCGATCCTCGCTCATTATGTCGCGCGGGATGGTCAACTTCTATACGAACGGGAAACGGGACTATTCGAGGGATTTAAAGAAAAATTTCTCATGAATCCTGAAGAATCGAAAGCGTTATACCGTCAATTACGGAATAATCTAGAGATTTCTCTACGAGAAAAAGGAGTGTAAATGCTATTCAACCTCTGATTGCGATAGACGAATTAAACCTCATGAATCAATACCTCGCCGAACTTAGCGAGTACGGTTCGATCACCTTAGAGGATTATCGTACATTAAGAGAACGTCAATTAGCCATAGAAAGGTTAATTCAGCTTATCATTCAAACTGGCATCGATATCAATTACCAGATTTTAAAATGTTTAGATATCGAGTCTCCGAATAATGCTCGCGACGCATTATTTCAAATCGTAGAACTGGGAATTTTAGAAGAACACCTAGCCGTTCAACTGGCCGAGTCTATTAAATTAAGAAACTTACTCGGGCTCTTCGGTTGGTGTTATGCAATAGACGGGGGTTATAAGGGATGTAACCCTTATATAGAAAGGCATTTAGCGATTTTTGTCAATTGTTTTTGATCTAGAGCGAACTAATCAATTAAGTCTCTTACCAGATAAGGATTTAGTCGATTTATGCCCCCCTATCGAACCATACCAAGTAACGAAGAACCCTTACTCGTACACTTATACAAGAAAATTGATCCCGATATCGTTCATTCCTCGATCGCTAATATTTTACGAGATTATCCCCGCTACCAACGCTCGATCGTTCAATATCTAGATTCCTTGGAGGCAGAAAATGGTTAAAAATACGAAAGAATTAAAAATTATCGATACAATCAATAGAATAACCACGACTGTGGAAAAAATACCGAATTTAAAACTATTAATTCTCTTCGGTTCTAGAGCGCGCGGAGAGCATAGACCTGATAGCGATTGGGATTTGGCAATTTCATACGATGAAGCAAACAGACAAACACATATTAAGAAAATCAGTAATGATTACTTAACTTCTCTCTCTATCTTGAGTGAATTGTTTGAGATAAACCGTGATTTGATCGATCTAATTGAACTCGATCGCTGTTCTCCATTAATGAAGTATCAAGTCGCACGAGATGGAAAACTTATCTATGAAAAAAATACGGGAGACTTTTTAAAATTTCGTGTATGCGCTTGGAAAGAGTACGCCGATACCGCTAAATTCCGAAAGATTCAAAAAGACAGTATCGATCTTTGGCTCAAACAATGGGGGGTTTAAACGATGGAAAGAGAGATAGTCACCGTTAGAATTCGTTTAATGATCAAATATCTTAATCGATTACGGGGGTTCGAGAGCGTTACTCTATCAGAGTATTTGGACAATTTTGACTATCAACTTATGGTTGAGAGATTGATAGAATTATTGGTAGAGTCATCTTCCGATATTAATAGCTATCTTCTTTTACAATTACATAACGTAACTCCCGCTACCTATTACGATTCTTTTATAGAAGCTGGTAAAAATGGTTTAACTACCAGAGAACTAGCCGGGGAGTTGGCGAAATCATCAGGAATGCGAAATCGTTTAGTGCATCAATACGAGGCGATCGATAATGAACTTGTTTTTAAGGCGATTCCGATCGCTTTATCTCAATTTCCGCTTTATCTCAAACAAATTACCGACTATTTAGACTCTCTAGAGGTGAAAGATGCCTAAAAAACAAAAAAAATTAGAGGAAACGGGACAGTTAAATCTATTCGATAACACTACAGAAATTGACGATGAAGATCTGGATTTTGAGTTCGAGGATATTGATTTAGAATCTCTTTCTGGCGAAGATATAGGAATTAGCGAATCGGTAAGCGATCGCCGAGTCGAAACCGTTCGCCAACTGCTAACCCTAAAACTCCTACGGGAGGCGATTCGAGCCGAAAACCCCGACGATCGAGTTATGGCAGATTTTGCCGAAATGGTATTACCCAATTTACTCCGATTAGCGATCGGTGTCACGGCAAAAGGGGGAAATTTCTTCGAGGAGATCGATCGCCGTCGGGAATTAGAGGGAAAAAGCAAAGTTCGACGGGATAACGCGGGCGATCAATCTCTCAATACTCATTTACTTAATGGATTATTTCCCGCTAATCTCATCGAAAAACGACTAGAAAAACTCAATACTACCGTTCGACGGGTAGTAAAGGAATGCGAGCGCAGGTTGGCGATCACTGGGTTTATTCTCCACGATTTCGAGAAATTCCGCTACTCGCTTTTTCCCGCGATGCCGGCGAAATATATCGAGATTAACGAGGACTTCGATCGAGATATCCGCAAACTATCACGAGAGGAACATCGAGAGATTTTTCAAGTATTGGTTCCCGAATTAGGATTAGATCGCTTTTTATTTTCCGATCAACCAGAAAAATGGACTGAATATCTTGATGATTTGATATATATCGCTAAAAATGCCCAGCGTCGGAATGATACCGATCGAAATACCTCGGAAGATGGCTTAAATACTCGCTTAAACAATAGCGCTCTCGAAAGTTTAACCGATCTTGCCTGTCTAGCCGATCGCCTCGCATCCATTATTAAACACCCCCACGACGCGGAAAAAGCTCCGTTACAAGACCTTTTATACAGCCTCAGCGATGGGGAACTAAAATTCACTTACCACAGCATCGCCGAAAACCGCGGGGTACTGACGAACGTACTTAATAACGCGGTGATGGAAGCACATCAAGAACTAGACTATCAGCCTTTACTTTACCTGCCTACGGGAGTTGTCTATATCGCCCCCAAAAACGCGCCAGAAGTGTCCCTAGAAACCTTACCGAATCGAGTGGTGGACACCATTAAATCCCTCTGTAGCGGCGAATTACAGCGTAAACAAACGGGATTCGGTAGAGATGGCAAGGGGATGAAATACGCAGATTACTACAGCCAATTTTTCGACGATGCTGGGTTAATGCGCGCTGCCCTCAACGCCACCCTTCGCATCCTCGGTGATAATAAAGCGTCCGTGGCCGGAAGTCGCGGCGAAAACCTGATTAAATTTCAACAACAGGGCGTTTTACCGACGGATTACGATTTTCATTGTGAAGATGATATCCGGATTGATCGCCTAGCGGAATTCGGGGACGTGGTGACGAGGAAAATCTGGGGCGATCGCCTAGAAAAAATCGAACAGGCGCGAAAATTGCAGAAAAACTTACCCGCACCGCCGGATTTAGATTTAATTAGCGAGATCGCGCATTATTGGAATCTAGAAAATTATCTGCCACAAATCCGAGCGATCAAGCGTATTAATGAATCGTTAAAAGAACTCAAACTGAAAGGCAATACGGGAGGGGTTCCCTACGAATGGTATTATCTAGCGGCGCAATACCTGAAACAGCATCCCGGAATCGAGGATATTAGACCGGTTGCAGAAGATTTAATCGCTTTTCTCGCCGCAAAAATCGCCGCCATAGTTGCGGGATATAACTTACCCGATGGTTGGGAGGATTTGCGAGAGTGGGTTAATCAAGTGGTGCAGTTACCCGGTCGGGAATTGGCCCACTCGATCGAAACCTTCCAGAAAGAATTAAACCACTACAACGCCGCTAAAAAACAAGGTCGCGGCCGTCAACTTCTCTGTTCGATCTCCCATTCTCCCTATAGTGTCAGCGAACAGATGGAATCGGCGGTTCTTTTTACTCCCCAAGTCTATACCAATAAACAAATGCTGGCAGGCTCGAACGCCAAACGAAATATTTCCAGTATCGCGGGAACGGAAATGATGTTGCGTCAGATTCTTATGAATCAAACCCAAGCGATAGGAAAACGTTTCGAGGACGGCAAATATCGCTATCTGTACTTTTACCCGACCTATTATTTTACTCCCGAAACCAATAGTTTTTTACAAAAAGCCTACGCTAACATCGCTCAAACTCGTTTTGATAGCTCGATAAAGTTGCACTTTGTTGATAAGAATCTGGTCGCTAACTTCGATCGAACCCGTTATCAGAGTGTCGATAGTTTCCTGATCGATGAAAAATTAAGGCAGAAAAAGGAAACAATTAACGAGGAGGAAGATGGCAAAAAAGACCGCACTTTTAAACTATCCTATCCCGAAGATAAACCCCTAACCTTTTATTTTATGGCCCTACCTCCGGGCCGCGATCCCACCGATACGGAATCCTGGGTTATGCCAGCATGGTTAGGATTAGCTTTCCCGATGATTCTAGATGTCAAAACGGTGGTTTCTGAGTCTCCTATTCCTCCCTATCGCGACGGTGCGGAATTTGAAGAGACGGTATTTCTCGACAGTGCGCCCCAAGCGATCCGGTCCTTAACCCGATGCGATCGATTCCGTCTCGATCGAGTCTTGAACGAGTGGGAAGATAATGACGGAAAAAAATATTCCGCCCCCTTAAATACCCTAACCGCAGCCTATTCTATTCATTTAGACGTGAACTCGAAGCAGGGTAAGACGGGTTATGATCCCAATTGGGGCAAATTAACGGAACTCGCTATCAATTTAGAAACCAGTCCTCTCTATGTTTTTCATTACCTTAAACAGTGGAAACGGGGCAAAGATGCCGATATACCGAGCGCTAATCGAATCGCTCTGTATCTCTACGATTTTTATCCTTGTTTCGATCCCTATGTACAAGCCAACCGAACCAATTTAACTATCGATATGACAGCAGAATCGCCCTTAAATCATCCTAAAAACTTAACCGAATTGTATCGTCAATTCTATCGAGCTAATAAACGATATAATCCGAAAGCGAACGCAGTTTTAAAACCGATCGATGTGGCCGCCGATACGATTCTCAAAGGAGGAATGTATCAGGGAGAAGCCCTAGTTTTTGTAGTAGCGGCGGAAGTGGGCAGCTTAATGAATCGGGTTCATGCTTCTACAGCAGAAGGTCGCTGGATTTTATCCGATCGAGAACAGGAAAGACAGAAAATATTGTCTTTTGCTCGTTATTTTGTGATCGATGTGTTCGAGGGTTCTTTTAAGGGCGATCGAGCGCGTCTAGCTGGCAGACAATTAAACCTCATTCGCGATACCTGCGAATTTCTTTACCGTCTCGAACAGGACAGAGAAAATCAAGAGTTAAAAGCCCAGGGTCAAACTCTGGATGAAGATTCTGAAAACAATAATTAATTCAAGGAGTACCTACCATGTCTTTACTGAAAACCCTCGATTCTAAATTCTTTCATAGCGATATTCCCTACAAACCGATGGGAAAATACGTTCACTTTTTGACGATTCGAGTCACAGAATCCTATCCTTTATTTCAAACAGATGGAGAGCTAAATAAAGCTCGTGTTCGTGCGGGAATTGATAGCAAAAAAACGATTAGTCGTTTATCGATGTTTAAACGAAAACAGTCAACTCCAGAACGTTTAGTCGGACGAGAATTACTCCGTAAATACAACATTATAACCGCAGAGGAGTGCGAATACAATGTTTCTTTTGGAATGAATAACCCCGACTGTATTATTTATGGTTTTGCCATCGGTGATTCGGGTTCAGAAAAATCGAAAGTAGTAGTAGATACGGCTTTTTCGATCACACCCTTTGATGAATCCCATGAAAGTTTTACTTTGAACGCTCCCTACGAGAACGGTACTATGGCATCGAAGGGAGAAAATAACACAAAAGTAGGGGAAGTGACTAGCCGAATTAACCAGCAGGATCACATTCGTCCGCAGGTGTTTTTCCCTAGTATTGTCACGCTCAAAGATCCGACAGAAGCAAGTTTTCTCTACGTTTTTAATAACATCCTGCGTACCCGTCACTACGGCGCGCAAACTACCCGGACGGGACGGGTAAGAAATGAGCTTATCGGTGTTATTTTTGCCGATGGGGAAATTGTTAGTAATTTGCGCTGGACACAGGCAATATATGATCGCCTTCCCGATGAAGTATTACACTCGATCGATCCCTTAGATGAGGATTTAGTTATGGAAAAAGCCACCGAAGCAATACAAGCATTAATGGCGGAAGAATTTATCGTTCATACCGATTTTATCGGGGAAAATTTTCAACCTTTATTAACCGAGGTGAAAACTCTCACGGGTACGGAAGCAGGAATTTTATCGGTTCTAGATCAAGCAAATAAGGAGTCAAAAAAATACTTTGAACAATATATTGAGAAAAAGAAAGCCGAGAAAAAATAGCTAATTTCGTCGGGTGAGTAATTTCTCACCCTAGATCCTCGCAATTTTTAAAGAGTTATGGTACATATTTATTCCTGTCAATTAGAACTGCATGATAGTCTTTATTACGCAACCCGTGAAATCGGCAGACTCTACGAAAGCGAACCCGTAATTCATAATTACGCGCTCTGTTATGCTTTGGGATTGGTAAATAGCGATAGTTATCGTTACTTCTGTTCCGAACAGATTCCACAGTACCAAGAACATTTAAATCCTCTTAACGAAGAGAAAATTTATGTCACTCCCGCACGGGCGATCGTTCATACGGCGGTTCTCAATACTTGGAAATATGCCAATAATAACTATCATGTGGAGATGGAAAAAACCCAGAAAAATATTCCCAGTTTTGGCAGGGCAAAAGAAATCGCTCCCGAAAGTGTTTTTGAATGTTTTATCATTTCCCATCACCCCCTACAACTTCCTAAATGGATTCGTTTGGGAAAATGGATGAGTAAAGCGGAAGTAAAACTGACAGAACTTTCCCTATCAAAACAAAAAGAGGATTTATTTATTTATCCCTATCCTTTAAATCCTCTCGATGTTATGTTTACCCATCAGGTGATTGGCTACGATGTGATTAATATGCCTCCCGTTAGTTTGATTCGTAACGTAAGAATGCGCGGGGAATATTACCAAATAAGCGATCGCCCTGATCTGAAAATTCCCGCTCGATTGTCCTATCACTTCGGTTGAAAATTGACCATGACTCTTATATCTTCTAAACCCCTCACTTTACCGGAATTTTTCTCACTAACCGCTCCCGAGGGCGATATTACCGTCGCATCGCACACCTTACTCCTATTCGTACTGTTGACGAGATTTAAATAAAATTTGTTTGATCCGGTTGCGTAATGGCTCTGGTGTAAGTACAATACAGCGATCTCCGTAGGGTAAAATCTCCCGAATTAACCAAAAAGGACTAGAGACTTTACGGGTTATAATCCTTTTTCCGTTTACCTCTCGGTCGTCGATATCCCTTGTGTTCCTTTCATAGGCCTTCACGAGGTCTTCTTCTAATTGTAATTGTACTTCTATAAAATCGAGACTGTCTCGCCATGGTTCTTCGATCGGAATCAAGCTTTGAATACGAGAGAATTTAAGACAGCGATTGTGAACAAGCTCGGGAAAGTCTCGCCTATCTTCTTCTGGCAGGTCAACCGTTTCCTCACACCAGATCTCTAGATAGAATTCTTTTTCCCGAAACATGATCTCGGCACAGCGAACGGTAAATTCTAGGGTCTGTCCCTGAGAATTTTTGTACATTACCCGAAAAGCTTGCCGGTCATGGATATAGCGCTCCACCGTGAGCCGCCAATCGCGATCGTACTGACTGACCTGTTCGGAAATCTCCCGACGCTCTTGAGGGGAGAGATTTCCCTTCTCTAAAAGAAAATTAGAAAGAGTCTGGGCCGGTTCGATGTTACCCGATCGCACCAGACGGTCGATCGCTTCCTTGATCGCTTCGACCCGCTTTGCCGAGAGGGTAAAAGGTTCACCGATCTCCAGTTCTCCTTCGGCGATGGCGGCGATTAGACCTGACGGACTAGGACTTTTCCCCCAAAAGATGTTAAAGCGTCGGGCGATCGCCTCTAGCTTCTCCTTCGTTCCAGGAGGAATTGACAGTGTAATTGTTTCTTTTTTGCGATTCACCTTGAAAATATACTTGTAATTTTAGAATATTTGTGCTACAATACCTATATTGTAATGATAAATGAGGACAAAGGACTATGAGCAGAGGACAGTTGAGAAGGATAAGGAAGTGATCGGGGTTATTGCCGATTCCGCTATTCGTTTTAGGAAATCTCGAATCGGGGATGAGTTGACCGTTATGTTTTGCGATGGGTCGGTCAAAGTAAACAAAATTTAATCAAGCCTAAAGCTGATTAAAGGAGGAAAGTGGGATTATCAAGCTATCCCTATTAGGGAATTCCTTAAAAAAGACTATTTACAGTCTTGATTGCGATATTTTTTCAATTCCTTAGAGGCTTTTATCGCTGGACTATCATTTTAGCGGACAGTCGGCTGCTGATCAACCTCTCGATCTGCAAATTTTCTCTTTATTGCTATATTAACCTTTTAAAGTGATATAGTAATAAACGAACCAGACCTTACGCCTAGTCCGTCTATGTTGATTGACTACTTCATAGGTTATGACAAGGCTAGTCCGAGAGTCAACATATTGAGGTGAAAACCTATGAGTGATAACTTATCCGATCGTTTACTGAGATTGATGTCCGATGGAGGCTGGCACTCTAGCCAAGAACTAGCGGAAAAAATTAGCCATCGCTTTTCGGCAACGATGCACGTTCTGAAAAAACGAGGTCATCAATTCGAGCAACGTCATATCGAAAGAAAGCGCTACGAGTGGCGACTAAAAGCGTAGCTTAGAGCGACCGCTCCGTGAATCCATGCCGTATGGGGGATTGTCTCCCCCTATACTGATCACCTCTTGTATTCGATTGGGAGATGAGCGAACAATATGATGTTCATAACAGACGAGTGCCAACCAACCTTAGAAGAAAGGTATTTTCTAAAAATCCGTCCCCAGCTTTACAAGCTACACGCGTGCCATTACCAATATGGGGTTAGAAAGGGAACAAGCCTAGCCGAGCATTTAGATTCTGTCTGTCAATTTCTTTTAACCATCACCCGTATCGCAGGAGTGCCAGAAGAAAAACGAGGGATAATTTTAGCCGTCGGAGTGACCCATGATTTAAATAAATTAGATGAATCAGGACGTAGTGTTAAGAAACTGGCGAGAGATCGGGCTTTTTTACAGGAACAGTTGGAGTTAGCCGGTGTATCGACTCTGGTAAAAACCGAAGAGGATTACGAGCTAGTCAGAAGATTAATCGAGCGTCATTCCGGTCATAGTGCCAGCGATGGAATGAGATTTTTTCCAGAAGATGGAAATATTAAAAAATGGGCGGCCATGTTGATCGGGGCTGATCTATTCGACTTGGGGATAGGGGAAGAAAAACGTCTTCGTAAGGTCGAGAACGAATTAACGATCGCTCTCGGCCGTCCCTGTCAATTATTTCGTGTTTGCTTATCGGAGGATAAAGGGTATTTAACCTCGCTTTTGTTGGGAGCCTGCGAAGAAGTGTTGATGAAATACAGCCTACAGTCTTTAGCGATCTATCCCGACGGACAACTATTTTTAGGTGAGAAATTCCCTGATCGAGATCTGACGAAAGAGATAGCGATCGCTTGGCAAAATAGAATCGATCGGGTGTTCGGTAACAATATCGAACAACTTGTCCATCCGACGAAAGACGGGATTAAAATCGAGCTTCAAGCGATCCAACAAAATCCAGAGGAAACCCTCGATTGTGTTATCGCATTGTTAGAAAAAAAGAAAGCGGGCATCAAATCCGATAAAATTCAACAAGATGTTAGCAAATACGCGGGAATAGCGGGAGAGAAAGCGGTTCGAGAAGCCGAAGCGGTTGGATTATTACCGATTGCCACTGCCGACGATTTCGCCATTTCTGAAGGTCTGAAGGCCGCTTACCTGAGTTATCGAGGGGCTGGTATAAATCCGCAGGAAGCTTGGGAGAGGATTGGCGAGCGCACCGGACTATCGAAAGAACAAAGGATCGCACTCGAACCTTTTAATTCTCAATACGGCCGTTGTCTGTTCGCAGCTAAATCCGCAGAGAGGGGAATGGAAGGGATTCAAGAGGCTTTAAGGGAATCTTTTCAACTACGTTTGGCAACAAACCTCCAGGACTCGGATTTGGAAGTATCCGAAGAAATGATAGCGGTAGTTTCTCAATGGCTGAATTTCCCTAATGCGAGAACTTGGCGGGCAAAAGACGAGCTTGATGCTTATATCGAAGCAAATCCCCGACAACGTTCCTCCCTCGGTAGCACATCGAAACAGATTGAAGAACTCATGTCGAATAATATGCCCCCAGAGACAAAAGTTCAATCTTTTTCCAATCGTCTCCCTGGGGGAATGAGTGCGGAACCGAAAAGACAAGCGGATACAATGGCTTCTCTCGCCTATAAATTAATGGCTGTCGGCGCATCTTTTCCCGCCGCTACTAAGCAAGAACCGCTTTATCTTCATTTTGCTTTACCGAAAGGGTCTAGTCCCGATCTATTGAGCTTTTGGAGACGATTTTTAGAGGAGAAAGCGGCGATAGGCGAGGGAGGAACGGTCACAATCGATGAACTCAAGTTCTATAAAGTCGATAACGAACAGTTAATTTACAAACCTCGATCGATCAATGAATTGGGTATCGAGTTCAAATTGAACAAAGTAGTCGGTTTGGCTTTTCCTAAACGTCCTGAGTTTATCCAATCGACCGTAATTATCCCAATTTTATGGGGTGATGCGAATAATTCAATAGCCTTATTGAAAACAATTCACTTGGCCTTAGATTTGTCTCTTGCGACGGATTTCGGGTTTCCTTTTGTAGTCAGTAGTAATTTGGAGGTGGAATCATGGAATAATTTTTATGGAAGAGTTGAGGGGATTCCCTCTACTTTGCAACCGTTACTAGGAAACGGTCAATATCGGCGGAGCGGTCACAGTACGCCAAAAACTTTAAGACCCGAAGAAATCGCCGAGGAAATTTTAACTCGATTAAGATGTTTGGGTAAATTAGCGATAACAATTGCTAGTCTTCAAAAGAAAGATGATTGCCTTTACGACCTCTCCCGATCGCTAAGAAGACCGATCGAACTTTACTATGTTATTCTTCGTTGGTTATTACGAGAACATGATGATCCGAATTTAGAGTATTTTTGGCACCAGATTTCTCAACCCTTGAATATTTTACTGGAGAGTTGCATGAAGGATGAACATGATCTATTAAGTCGCTATCTTAAAGAAGCGGCTAGTATTGCCGAAGAAGCGGTCTTACGGGGGAGTTCTTTCCGTCGAACCTCGCAAGCGGAACCGTTTACCGAGTTTATCAACGCGATTCGTTCTCGCAAAGCCCATCTGTCCTGGGATGTGGTTTTCGGTGCGTTAGTGCAGAATTATCACAACCGACTTGATCGCATCCGCGAACACGGTGTCGGTGCAACTAAATACGAACAGATCAAGCGGTATTACGAGGTATTGAGACAACTTTTCGAGGAAGTTTATCAATCCCGCCCAGAAAGACTTCTAGCCGATAAAAAAACACTAGAAGCCGCATATCTTTTCTTCCTACAGGAAGCCAGGCAACGGATCAAGGAAGAATCGAAAAATCAACCCCCAACTGCCGCAGAAACTAACGAGCAATAAATAATCCACGAATATTCAGGAAAACGATTCTATGACTATCGAAAAATTAACCCCCTTTCTTGCGCCCGCTTACGAGAACTTCCCCAAAGGCAGAACGATCGGGCTAGTTGTTTTAAGAACTACTCGCTCCGAAACGATCTTCCGCACCGAAGGGTCTGGAGAGCCGATGTGTGGTGAATTCGTACAAGCGGGAATCAACGATCCGACAATTATCCCCCGTTTGGTTATGACAAAACGTAAACAGATCGCCCCAGAAAGACGGCGGGGACGGGAATTTTTAAGAGCAAATAACCTACTGTATAACGCGCCCAAGGGCGGCACAGTTTGTTCTTTAAACACGAACGCGCCCTGTGAATGCTGTATCGATTGTTTCCTGTACGGTTTCGCTGCGGGGGGTGAAGGCGCTCAGAAAAGTCGGGTTTGGACAGAAGACGCGTTTAGTGTTTTATCGAGTACCGAATTAATCGGGGAGCGGACGATCAACGCTATTTTCGAGAATGGCACGATGCGTGATGAAAAAGGAACCGCTTCTACCGCTTTGAACACGAGCGAGTACATTAAACCGGGGGTTCATTTCCTCGATATCGTCACTCTAAAAGATGTTACGGCCGACGAGTTACGCTACACGGTCGGAAATATTCTTATGACGACCCGTTACGGCGCGGTTTCAAGTCGATTAGGACGGATGGATAATGAAATTATCGGGGTTTTCGGCGGAATGGCGGAATTACCCAGTTCTCTAGAATTGGTGCAGTCTGTTTACGACTTGCTGGGAGCGCCTGAAAAGCTATTGGAACATCCTTTTAACACCGAGGAGCTAACTACCGCCGTCAAATCCGCGATCGCTCCGTGGACAAATAAGCGAGGTATTTCTATGCGGTTATCAGAGGAAGAGTTAACTGAGTTGATCTTGGATGTTGATCGCCATTGGTCTTTGGACGATCAGGAAACCTTTTTAAAACGTCTCGATGAATCCTATGCTTCTTTCCGTAAACCTCGTTCTGAAGACGTTGGCAAAAAAGGAAAAGGCAAAAAGGATGCTTCGTCCGTTTCGCTGTAAATCTTTCACGGGTTAGAGGATCGAAAATTTTTCTAACCCTTCATCTCAAAATCGAATTTTATGCAACAACTTGAATTACCTCTCCCGTCCCTAGCGGAACCGAAAAAGACAATTTACGAAAGTGCGAGGCTGATCGAGCTTTGGTGTGCCGAACCCGTTTTTTTCGCCTCTAGAGAGTTATCCGACACCTACTATACCGAGGGAGCGATCGGTAACTACGCACTCGCTTATGCGTTTGGTTGGGCGCGTTCTCCCTACCGTCTGACGGGAACCGCAACCTGTAGACCGAGATACCGGGAAGACCTATCGCCTTTAGATAGTTACATTTTGCCCGCGTGGCCGAAAAATGATCGGACATCTTTTCGATTTGAACGTTTTAACGCACTGTCCGATAGTTACTGGTATGCGATGACGAATAATCGTGTGGCGATCGCCCGTGAAGACTTACCGATCAAACGCTCCGGGAAAAAGCCGAATACCTTTCGACCGAGCAATTTTCCTCAAACGGGACGACTACGGATAATAGAACGAGGAAGTCGTTTTCAAACTTTAGTGTTCGGAAATAGAGAATTGCCCGAATATATTCGCTTAGGCAAATTCACCAGTAAAGTGAAAGTAACCATCCTTTCCGAAAATAGAGTTATTCTATTACCCAACGGGGAATATCGTAGTCATATCTACCTCAATACTGCTGATATACCCGCTAGTGTAAATTTTTTATCGTTCGATCTAATTGCAATTCCGCCAGTCTCCCTTTTCAAAAATCTTCACTTTCAAGGAGAAGCTTGGCAGATAGGTGAATCGATTGTTCCCGCTTATTTAAAATTCTGCGGAGGGTGAAATTATGGATAATCAATTTTTAAATATATGGCTAGAGCCAAAAAGTATTGCGGTTTGTGATTCTCTTCCTGATAAACTCCATTTTATGAAACCAGCCCTACAACATCAGGTAGAAGTGTATGAAAAATCCCGCAATCACGATTTAATTCTCGATCTAGCACCAACTGGAACTGGAAAAACAAAAGCGGGTTTTACGGTTCTTTTACATAATCCCAATCAAACTGCGATTTATATCGCTCCGACTAACGCGCTTGTCACCCAACAAGCGGAAGCGGCCGAGGCTTTTGTGAGGGATGCTAAATTAACGCACGTTGTCAAGGCCGCATCGGCCAAGGAAATTCAGGGATGGTCAGATGATCGGGTAGGCAAACGATCGGGAGAAAAGCTCTATAATCTCCTTCAGAATCCCGCTACGATTTTTCCCGAAGTAGGAGCAAATAGACCACTTTTCTTAGTTACAAACCCTGATATTTTTTATTATGCTACGTTTTGGGCTTATAATAGCTTAGATAAATCTAACATAGCTAGTGAGTTTTATAGCAGATTTTCTACAATTATATTTGATGAATTTCATCTGTATAGTGCTAAACAGTTAGTTAGTTTGCTATTTTTTATCGCTTATTCTAAGGTTTTAGACTATTTTCAGAACAATCGGAAAATTGTTATTCTGACGGCAACTCCTGAGAAAGCTTGTGATGAAGCTTTTAACACTTTAGAAAGAGCGGGAATCAGAATCGCGCGAATTGATGGGGAGGATAATAATAGCGATCAAGTTCCTTCGCAGACCAAAGTGGCTCTAGAAATTCGTCCGAAAATTGAACGAGACGAATATCTAGTACAAATCGCGGATGAAGTCAAGGAAAAATATCTAGCGAATCCCAATGACAATGGTGCAGTTATTCTCGACTCTAAAGATCACATTAATCGGTTGGCCGATTTGCTGACGGAACGAGGATTAAAAGAGGGTTACGGAAGAATACACGGATCGACACCTCAAAAGGATAGACTTTTAGCAGTTCAAAAACCGATTATTCTCGCAACCAGCACTGTAGATGTGGGTTTTAACTTCGAGAAAAATCCAGTCCCAACCCGACAAACTTTAGATTGGTTAATTTTTTCTGCGAAGGATCGTCATTCTTTCTGGCAAAGATTAGGAAGAGTTGGCAGAGTATTAGGGCGCAAGATTACAGATATCCCGTCGGAAGCGATCGCCTATATAGATCCGAAAGCTTGGGAAGAGGGAATTCTCGAACTAGATCGATCAGGTGGTCGAGAGTCATTGAGAAAGATGCTAGAAAGTTTATCTTGCTTAGATCGTCCTTTTTTAAGTATTTACTGGCGTTCCGAAGCTTCTTTAGAGATAGCTCGTCCTTTATCCGAGTTAGAAGATCTTTTGACAGATTTACCCCAAATTAGCGTTATTGAAGAGTTATATCAAACAATGCGGTGTATCTTAGGAGGCACAAAAGACTGGAGTTACTATCGGTCTCGAATGCGTGTTTTTACTGGTGCGGAGAAGATTAAAGATATTTCTATTAAAAAACTAAAAAGTGATTGGAAATTTACCAAGGGAGGTCAAGCGCTGATTAAAACTTTCTTTAAATGTTATTATCCTGAATATTTGAAAGAAATAGAAGCCGATCAGAATAAAATTAAACATTATGAAGATATGTTTAAAAAATACCCAGAAAATTTCGAGAGTTTGAAGGGTTTCGCTAGGATGTGGTATGCCACCTATCAGCCTATCTTTCAATTCCGAGATAGTCTTTTTGACAACATTAAGGTTGTTGATCGCTTTAATCTTTTGCTCGATGAATCCGAAGAAACTATTATCGATCCTATTCATTTACTTAGGTATTATGATTTCGCTACCGACGGAGAGAAAATTGAACTTAAGAGACGAGTAGATAAACCTTATGAGCTTAAATTTATTCTATATAATCAAGATTCATTGGAGAAATTTAAACAAAATAAGCTGAATCGATTAATGGCTTTTGAGGACTGTAACCTTGAAAGATGGCTAAGAGGCGCAAAAATTCCAACTCCCTCATTACAACAACTAAGGCAACAATTCGTATCGGGAGTAATTGTATCTACGCAAGAAAATCAGGGTACGATTATTCAGCTTAGAAAACAAGGGCTAACAATATTTCCGATGTACGTTCATTTTGCTGAACAACCTAGACCGAAGGAGTTTACTTTTTTTCCGAGTTTATCTGGTATATTAGCGATCGCTTCCAGTGGAAGAAGATTAAAACTACCAGATGGCGAGGACTTTTACATAGCTTAAAAATAGCGTAAAACTTACAGCAGGCTGGAGAATATTTGTTATGACTAGCGTTACATCTAAACCCCTCACTTTACCGGAATTTTTCTCACTAACCGCTCCCGAGGGCGATATTACCTATGAATTAGTCGATGGAGAAGCTATCCCAAAAATGTCACCGAAATTCTTTCATTCTCGTTTAACTCTGGCTTTATCTTCTATACTCGATCGCTGGAATCAAGGACGGGGAGAAGTGGGAATCGAATGGGCGATCATTCTCAGCAAAAACGATCGAGATTGGTGTCCGGTTCCCGATCTTCTCTACATTTCCCCGGAAAGGTTAGGAGATATTCCCCTCACCGATGAAGCTTGTCCCGTTCCCCCGGAATTAGTCATCGAAATTATCTCTCCGGAACAATCCTTCAGCAGCCTGAGCGAAAAAGCCGTGGACTACCTAAAAGCGGGAGTCAGTCGCGTCTGGATCGTCGATCCCCGGGCCAAGCAGATCACAATTTTCTATCCCGACGCACCCCCGGCGATTAAAAAAGGCGATGACGAGATGAGCGATATTCTCCTCCCCGATTTAACCCTAACCCCCAGACAAATTTTTGCCAAGGCCCGATTAAGTTAATGCCCTACAGTCTCGTTATAAGCGATCGCCCCGATCTGAAAATTCCCGCTCGATTGTCCTATCACTTCGGTTGAAAATTGACCATGACTCTTATCTCTTCTAAACCCCTCACTTTACCAGAATTTCTCTCGCTAACCGATCCCGAGGGCGATATTACCTATGAATTAGTCGATGGAGAAGCGATCGCAAAAATGTCACCGAAATTCTTTCATTCTCGTTTAACTGGTGCTTTATTTCTCGTACTCGATCGCTGGAATCAAGGACGGGGAGAAGTGGGAATCGAATGGGCGATCATTCTCAGCAAAAACGATCGAGATTGGTGTCCGGTTCCCGATCTTCTCTACATTTCCCCGCAAAGGTTAGGAGATATTCCCCTCACCGATGAAGCTTGTCCCGTTCCCCCGGAATTAGTCATCGAAATTATCTCTCCGGAACAATCTTTCAGCAGCCTGAGCGAAAAAGCCGTGGACTACCTAAAAGCGGGAGTCAGTCGCGTCTGGATCGTCGATCCCCGGGCCAAGCAGATCACAATTTTCTATCCCGACGCACCCCCGGCGATTAAAAAAGGCGATGACGAAATTAGCGATATTCTCCTCCCCGATTTAACCCTAACCCCCAGACAAATTTTTGCCAAGGCCCGATTAAGTTAATGCCCTACAGTCTCGTTCTCAATCTCACACCCCGATCGCCGATCTATCCGAATTTTCTCACCGGACGACACCTTCACGCGCTATTCCTTACCCTTGTCAGTAGTGTTGATCGGGAATTAGGGAAAATTCTACACGCAGCCGAGGCAGATAAAGCTTTTACCTTATCGCCACTACAGATGCAATCCGGGGGAAAAACGATAAATTCCCCGCAGTGGCGACACGAACGGCCAATCGCCCCCGAAACTCCCTGCTGGTGGCGGATTTCTCTGCTCGATGACCGATTATTCGGTAAATTAACCTCGCTCTGGTTGAATCTCAATCCAAAACACCCCTGGCATCTCGGTTCCGCCGATCTGGTTATCACCAGCGTCCTCGCTACCCCGCAATCGGTTCAACCCTGGGCGAACTCTTGTACTTATCAATACCTGTATGAAAACGCCTCGGCAGCGAATCGGGAATTTGATTTCCTTTTCGCTACCCCCGTCACCTTCCGGCAGGGAAAATTCGATAGTGCCTTACCGACGCGGGAACTGGTGTTTAATAGCCTTCTCAATCGTTGGAATCGCTATAGCGGTATCCCCTTCGATTCCATCGCCCTAGAGTCGATTTTCCCCAGTTTCTTCGATATTCAAACGAAATTAGCCGACGAAGCCTATAAAAACCATTCGATCGGTTGTGTGGGCGAGATTCACTATCGTCTTTTGGGAGAGGTGGAACCCGCAAAGATTAAAGCGATTAATGCACTGGCGGATTTTGCCCTCTATGCGGGAGTGGGACGGAAAACCACCATGGGAATGGGGATGACTCGCAGAATTGCTAAGGAGAAAAGATAGCCATGGATGAATCTGATTACATACCGATCGCCGCTCTCAACCATTACGCCTACTGTCCCCACCGTTGTTGGAGAATGTTCGTCGCTGGGGAATTTCTCGATAATAGCTACACGATCGAGGGAACAAATTTACACGAGCGAGTTCACACCGTCGGGGCGGGAAACCGGGAGGAAATATGGCAAATTCGGGCGATCTGGCTTAAATCAGATAATTACCGTCTCATCGGTAAAGCCGATCTGATCGAGTCCCACGACGGCGAATTTATCCCCGTGGAATACAAACGGGGCAGTAAAGGCGAATGGGATAACGACGAGTTGCAGGTGTGCGCTCAAGCCATCTGTTTGGAAGAAATGACTGGAAAAAGGCTAGATACCGGCTATATCTACTATGCCAGTTCTCACCAGCGTCAACCGGTGGCGATCAATCTTGCTCTACGGCAACGGGCGATCGCTACGATCCGAGCAGTTGAAACCCTGATCCAGACGGGAAAAATGCCCCCGGCGGTCTATTCACCCCGCTGCAAGGGATGCAGTTTGTTCGATCGCTGTTTGCCCCGATTAACCGAAAAAGTCCAACGATATCGAGAGGAAGACTAAAAAATATGGGAACGGTATATGTGACGAGAGAAGACGCATTTCTCGGCAAAAATGACGAGCGTTTAACGGTTAAAGCATCCAAGGAAACGATACTCGATGTACCTCTATTGAACGTGGAAGGAGTGGTGATTTTCGGACGGGGTTCAGTTTCTCCCGCATTGGTGATCGAATTGTTGGAACGTCATATTCCGCTCAGTTTCGTCACATCCACCGGACGCTATCTCGGTAGATTGGAACCGGAGATGACCAAAAATATTTTCGTTCGTCGAGCGCAATGGCAGGCCGCCGGCGATTCTCCGAAAGCCATTCATTTAGTGCGGGGATTCGTCCGCGGCAAGCTGAAGAATTACCGCAACATTCTACTCCGTCGTCAACGCAATCGAAAGGAGTTGGATTTACAAACTGCGATCGCTTGTCTGGAAGCAGCGATCGGCTCGATCGCAACAACCTCGGCGATCGATTCTCTCCGGGGGTTAGAGGGAGCGGGAAGCGCAGCCTATTTCAGTTGTTTTGATTCCCTAATTCTCGGTGATACTTTTACCTTTACCTCCCGTAACCGTCGCCCCCCGCGAGATCCGGTCAATTCTCTTTTGAGTCTGGGTTATGCGTTATTGCGCCATGACGTGCAGAGTGCGATCAATTTGGTCGGTTTTGACCCCTATCTCGGTTATCTTCACTATCAACGCTACGGTCGCCCCTCGCTGGCACTGGATCTGATGGAGGAATTTAGAGCGATCGTCGTTGATGCCGTGGTTCTCAATGGGGTCAATCATCCTTATCTTACCCCCGAACATTTCACCACCGAACCCTTAAGCGGTGCGGTTTCCTTGACGAGAGAGGGGCTACAGATTTTCCTGCGCTTGTACGAACAGAAGAAACAATCGAAGTTTAAGCATCCAGTAATGGGTAAACAGTGTACTTATCAAGAAGCTTTCGAGATTCAGGCCCGACTAATGGCGAAATATCTGATGGACGAGACGGATAAGTATCCACCCTTGATTTTAAAGTAGATAGAGGCGGTCATGTATTTTGTTATCAGTTACGATATTTCCGACGATAAGCGACGAACCAAAATTCACAATACGTTAAAGTCCTACGGCCAACGGGTGCAGTATAGTGTTTTTGAGTGCGATCTAACCGATACCCAGTACGCTAAGCTGCGCGGGCGCTTGAGTAAGTTGATCAAACCCGATACCGATAGCATCCGCTTTTATTTTCTCTGCGCCTGTTGTCGGGGTAAAGTGGAACGCATCGGTGGTGAGTTACCCCGGGATAATACAATTTTTTTTGTTTAGCTCGGTTGCGCTTCCGGGTAGCTGTAAAAATCCTTAACTATTATCTGGTGGCTGAAAAGCTTATGGAATATAGATTCGAGATGATTTTCCTTTCCAACGCGGGGCGCACCTTATCCCGTAAGGTTTTGCGGGGTCTTGAAGCAGTGGGTCACTTGCTGTATAATTGGTTTATTGCGGGTGCGGCGCATACGAACCTTGAAAATCCCATAGCGTATAGCTTTTACCACTGGGCGTTCCAATTAATCTTAAACCCTACTAGGGATTGAAACCCCCCAGGGAACACTCGGCTAACCTGAGCATCCACGTTCCAATTAATCTTAAACCCTACTAGGGATTGAAACGAAACCGCAGGACCGAATCCCGTCCCCGCAGTCCTGTTCCAATTAATCTTAAACCCTACTAGGGATTGAAACCAGCATCGACACACTGCCAAGCTGAGATAAAGAAGTTCCAATTAATCTTAAACCCTACTAGGGATTGAAACGAATCCTAAAACGATTCTGCCGGGGGGGATTAAGTTCCAATTAATCTTAAACCCTACTAGGGATTGAAACCAATTTTGGGAGCAGGCTTTACGAGTAGCAAAACCGTTCCAATTAATCTTAAACCCTACTAGGGATTGAAACCGAATACTTCATCTGACCTCCTGTAGAATCGGCTAGTTCCAATTAATCTTAAACCCTACTAGGGATTGAAACCAGTCCATTTTCAGCGAGATCAGTATCTCTTTGACGTTCCAATTAATCTTAAACCCTACTAGGGATTGAAACGAATCGCCGAATTGACATCGGCTAACCCATAACCCGAGTTCCAATTAATCTTAAACCCTACTAGGGATTGAAACATTTCTTCCCAGGGAAGATCTGCAAGATTCCAATCGTTCCAATTAATCTTAAACCCTACTAGGGATTGAAACACCTTCAGTGTAGGGGCTGTAGGGGGATTTAGGCTAGTTCCAATTAATCTTAAACCCTACTAGGGATTGAAACACGCTGAGTGATCCGATGGAAGCCTTGCAATTGCTGTTCCAATTAATCTTAAACCCTACTAGGGATTGAAACTTTTGATGTTGCTGAAGCTAATAGATTTTTTAATCGTTCCAATTAATCTTAAACCCTACTAGGGATTGAAACGGAGCTACGCTCAATAAAAAATCATAATCATCTACGGTTCCAATTAATCTTAAACCCTACTAGGGATTGAAACCTGCAATTGCTTGAAAAAACGATCCGCGCTCAGGAGTTCCAATTAATCTTAAACCCTACTAGGGATTGAAACTATTGATGGTAAACTCTAACTATTTTACCATCAATTGTTCCAATTAATCTTAAACCCTACTAGGGATTGAAACACTGGCAAGGATTGAGGCCTTAGAAGCTAAACCAGTGTTCCAATTAATCTTAAACCCTACTAGGGATTGAAACAATACACCTGCCAGATAACAAGTAACAGTTGCCAGCGTTCCAATTAATCTTAAACCCTACTAGGGATTGAAACTCGATATCCGCCGTATCTCTAGAAGCCAGCGGAAAGTTCCAATTAATCTTAAACCCTACTAGGGATTGAAACAAGGCATAAGTAGTATTAATGGTGTGAGGGTAAGGGGTAGAGGTTCCAATTAATCTTAAACCCTACTAGGGATTGAAACAAGAGTGTGGACTCGATTGCAAGCGCACGGATGAACGTTCCAATTAATCTTAAACCCTACTAGGGATTGAAACTCCCAAGAATAATAGCTGATACCTGATAACTAATGTTCCAATTAATCTTAAACCCTACTAGGGATTGAAACTAATTTTTGGCAATGGTAAGGCTGCCCATGCTCTTGTTCCAATTAATCTTAAACCCTACTAGGGATTGAAACAAAAGCATCTCTTTTTTCACCCTCGATCCGAACCGTGTTCCAATTAATCTTAAACCCTACTAGGGATTGAAACTCCCAAGAATAATAGCTGATACCTGATAACTAATGTTCCAATTAATCTTAAACCCTACTAGGGATTGAAACTAATTTTTGGCAATGGTAAGGCTGCCCATGCTCTTGTTCCAATTAATCTTAAACCCTACTAGGGATTGAAACAAAAGCATCTCTTTTTTCACCCTCGATCCGAACCGTGTTCCAATTAATCTTAAACCCTACTAGGGATTGAAACTCACGAGGAATATTTCAGCCCGGTGTGCATTATCGGGTTCCAATTAATCTTAAACCCTACTAGGGATTGAAACCGTTATTTGGAGTCAGCGGGCTCTGGGGGGATTTGTTCCAATTAATCTTAAACCCTACTAGGGATTGAAACTTGTCCATGAGTCTCTCCAGTGTATTTTAGGGTTGTTCCAATTAATCTTAAACCCTACTAGGGATTGAAACATGGGGCAAGGGGTTTCTTCCATCTATCATTCACCGTTCCAATTAATCTTAAACCCTACTAGGGATTGAAACTTTAGAGGCCCAAAAGGAGATCCTGGGCAAAATGGAAGGTTCCAATTAATCTTAAACCCTACTAGGGATTGAAACCCTTCAGTTGCCTCGCTATCCCACTTGTAGAAATCGGGTTCCAATTAATCTTAAACCCTACTAGGGATTGAAACTTTGAGAATTATTTGCCGGGGTGGACTCCGATGTCGTTCCAATTAATCTTAAACCCTACTAGGGATTGAAACATTTTTGTTCATCGTTCTTGTTATCGGCTTTTGTTCCAATTAATCTTAAACCCTACTAGGGATTGAAACGAATTTGAATGGCGGTTTGAGTGACGGTCGTTGATGTTCCAATTAATCTTAAACCCTACTAGGGATTGAAACCTAAGATTTCGGCTCTTTGGCACATTTGAGCCCATGGTTCCAATTAATCTTAAACCCTACTAGGGATTGAAACAAGGGCATCAACCATGACTTGTTCAATCCGTTCTCGTTCCAATTAATCTTAAACCCTACTAGGGATTGAAACAGAGTATGAACAGATCAATATTTGGCGTGATTACTTGGTTCCAATTAATCTTAAACCCTACTAGGGATTGAAACTCTGAGGGGCCAGTAGAAGTAAGCGATCGAGTGACGGGTTCCAATTAATCTTAAACCCTACTAGGGATTGAAACGAGGCTTATCTAATGAAGAACAGGGGCGGATGTGGTTCCAATTAATCTTAAACCCTACTAGGGATTGAAACATGATCCTCTTGGTTTGATTTCAGAAAGGCGATCGTTCCAATTAATCTTAAACCCTACTAGGGATTGAAACATTGTTACATTCATAGATAAATTGCCCAGTAAAGAGTTCCAATTAATCTTAAACCCTACTAGGGATTGAAACCTTACTATTGCCTAGTGTTTGCCCTCTCGTGAAAAGTTCCAATTAATCTTAAACCCTACTAGGGATTGAAACGTCGAAATTTCCCCCGGCTAATTATCGAAAAGTAAAGCGAGTTCCAATTAATCTTAAACCCTACTAGGGATTGAAACAAGAGAAAAAACTTTCCTGCTCTAGGGTGGATCAAGTTCCAATTAATCTTAAACCCTACTAGGGATTGAAACTGCGTTTGATTTTGAGGGTAGTTGTACAGGCACTTGTTCCAATTAATCTTAAACCCTACTAGGGATTGAAACTATTTAGAGAGTATTCGGGCTTTTCAGGTTAGTGTTCCAATTAATCTTAAACCCTACTAGGGATTGAAACTCAACATCTTGCTGCCTCAAAAACTTAAGCAAGACAAGTTCCAATTAATCTTAAACCCTACTAGGGATTGAAACCTTTGGCGGCTTTTTTAGCTTCTTTTTCGGCAGCGTGTTCCAATTAATCTTAAACCCTACTAGGGATTGAAACGTTGCTCGAAATTCAAGAAAACCAAACAATCGAGTTCCAATTAATCTTAAACCCTACTAGGGATTGAAACAACTACCAAAATATAGAAAAAACATTGACTTTAAGTTCCAATTAATCTTAAACCCTACTAGGGATTGAAACAGTATCCCCAAGGTAGTATCGCCAATTTTCCAGGGACTGTTCCAATTAATCTTAAACCCTACTAGGGATTGAAACGCCGGAATGCTGGAAATCTAAGAAGTTTCCCCGGTTCCAATTAATCTTAAACCCTACTAGGGATTGAAACCGGAGATTAAGGGAGCCTTAGCGCAAAAAAGCTTGTTCCAATTAATCTTAAACCCTACTAGGGATTGAAACTTGCCATTTTAGCCCATCCAAACAAATTTGTGTTGTTCCAATTAATCTTAAACCCTACTAGGGATTGAAACTCTTTAGCCTTGCCTGCAACTAAGTTACCAAGTGGTTCCAATTAATCTTAAACCCTACTAGGGATTGAAACGATATTCAGGAGGTAAAATAGGGACGATTCGTGAATCATCGTTCGTTCCAATTAATCTTAAACCCTACTAGGGATTGAAACTCTTTGGTCGCTTACGCGATGCGGGAGCGGAGGGGAGTTCCAATTAATCTTAAACCCTACTAGGGATTGAAACGATGCCATTTCTGGTGTTTCATTACCTAGTAATTCTATTAGTTCCAATTAATCTTAAACCCTACTAGGGATTGAAACCGGAGATTAAGGGAGCCTTAGCGCAAAAAAGCTTGTTCCAATTAATCTTAAACCCTACTAGGGATTGAAACTTGCCATTTTAGCCCATCCAAACAAATTTGTGTTGTTCCAATTAATCTTAAACCCTACTAGGGATTGAAACTCTTTAGCCTTGCCTGCAACTAAGTTACCAAGTGGTTCCAATTAATCTTAAACCCTACTAGGGATTGAAACGATATTCAGGAGGTAAAATAGGGACGATTCGTGAATCATCGTTCGTTCCAATTAATCTTAAACCCTACTAGGGATTGAAACTCTTTGGTCGCTTACGCGATGCGGGAGCGGAGGGGAGTTCCAATTAATCTTAAACCCTACTAGGGATTGAAACGATGCCATTTCTGGTGTTTCATTACCTAGTAATTCTATTAGTTCCAATTAATCTTAAACCCTACTAGGGATTGAAACTGATCGCATCATGCTGAATTCTTTATCTCAGCTTGTTCCAATTAATCTTAAACCCTACTAGGGATTGAAACTTCCAGTCGCTTGCCACTGCCTCACCCGATTGAGGTTCCAATTAATCTTAAACCCTACTAGGGATTGAAACACCATCACTTGCTGACCCGCAGTCCAAGTGACAGGTTCCAATTAATCTTAAACCCTACTAGGGATTGAAACTTCCAAGAGGTGTGACACCTGAGAAAGTGTCACAGTTGCTCCCCGTTCCAATTAATCTTAAACCCTACTAGGGATTGAAACAGCGGAAGTAATCATCACCAAACACCGTAACGGTCCCACCGGCGTTCCAATTAATCTTAAACCCTACTAGGGATTGAAACTTTTCTGACAGATTTCGGAACTGATATTTTTGTGGTTCCAATTAATCTTAAACCCTACTAGGGATTGAAACCGTCAAGGGAGAGCCTTGGCTGATCCGCTTTTTTGTTCCAATTAATCTTAAACCCTACTAGGGATTGAAACAACACTATGTATCGATCGATTATGGTTGATAATATCGTTCCAATTAATCTTAAACCCTACTAGGGATTGAAACCAGATATTGTGATCGAGAAGGTTGAAAAAGTCACCGTTCCAATTAATCTTAAACCCTACTAGGGATTGAAACTTATATCCCCACCGAAAACCTCAAGGAAGTTAAACAGTTCCAATTAATCTTAAACCCTACTAGGGATTGAAACGAATCTCTTTACTCAAGGTTAGATGAACTACAAAAGTTCCAATTAATCTTAAACCCTACTAGGGATTGAAACAATCTCGACCGACTCTATTTGATGATTCTGCTATCGTTCCAATTAATCTTAAACCCTACTAGGGATTGAAACTTCCAGAGCCACAATGTAATTGGGGAGGCAATTGAGTTCCAATTAATCTTAAACCCTACTAGGGATTGAAACCGCCGGAATGCTGGAAGTCTAAGAAGTTTCCCCGGGGTTCCAATTAATCTTAAACCCTACTAGGGATTGAAACGAAACAAGTGAGATTTTTGAGGCGATAAATCGATTGTTCCAATTAATCTTAAACCCTACTAGGGATTGAAACCCCAGTAAATCGGCTAACTCCTCTTCTAGGGTATGTTCCAATTAATCTTAAACCCTACTAGGGATTGAAACAGGGTAAGCTAGAACCGATTTCTGAATCCGCTATTGTTCCAATTAATCTTAAACCCTACTAGGGATTGAAACTATCAGATTCATCGATTTTTACAGCATATCGGATGGTTCCAATTAATCTTAAACCCTACTAGGGATTGAAAGCTCAATCAAACGAATCGTACCAGCCACATCCAGCCGTTCCAATTAATCTTAAACCCTATTAGGGATTGAAAGGCTTGATAGAAGATTCAATATCAGCAGTATCAACCGTTCCAATTAATCTTAAACCCTACTAGGGATTGAAACAACCTACTCTAGAGGCTAACATGACTGATCTAATTGTTCCAATTAATCTTAAACCCTACTAGGGATTGAAAGCAATCCCTAGTAATCGCCTCCCGTTGAGGATTAGTGTTCCAATTAATCTTAAACCCTATTAGGGATTGAAAGACTTCCTCTGGAGTAAAAGTAAACTGCTTAACCTGAGAGTTCCAATTAATCTTAAACCCTATTAGGGATTGAAAGTTGTGATCAACCTTTGCCTGCTTGCCAAGCTCTCGTTCCAATTAATCTTAAACCCTATTAGGGATTGAAAGTTTTTCACCGCGTTTTTGCTTAACCTTGGCTTGTAGTTCCAATTAATCTTAAACCCTATTAGGGATTGAAAGCCCGGTTTGTTTTTTTGTTCATCATTTTTTAAAAGTTCCAATTAATCTTAAACCCTATTAGGGATTGAAAGATGAGTTTTAGTGAAGAAAGATTAGATTTAGGATACGGTTCCAATTAATCTTAAACCCTATTAGGGATTGAAAGGAAAAACTGCCTAATTTCGATACATTCACACTTAGAGGTTCCAATTAATCTTAAACCCTATTAGGGATTGAAAGGGATTCTAATAAAAAGGGAGATTCTAGGCAAAGGTTCCAATTAATCTTAAACCCTATTAGGGATTGAAAGCTTATCAACTGATTATTCGGGGTAAATCAAAGCTGTTCCAATTAATCTTAAACCCTATTAGGGATTGAAAGATTTAAAAAGGCACGCTGGCAGGCGAGGAAATGTGTTCCAATTAATCTTAAGAGAATTACAGAGAATGATTGATCCTATAATAATGGGAAAATCCTCAGAGTGAGGAACTCGCATGAAACCAGCATCCCTGATTCAACTAACCGATAGTCTGAAAGCCCTTTAT
>NZ_JACJSW010000105.1:0-7708 GCF_014698375.1 Microcystis flos-aquae FACHB-1344
GGAACCTTTTACTGTGGTTCAAATTGATGCCCATGGCGATATGCGTTTTGAGTACGAAGGCTCCCACCATAACCACGCCTGTGTGATGCGTCGGGTGTTAGAAATGGGTTTACGGACTTTACCCGTGGGAATTAGGGCTATTTGTCGAGAAGAAGCGGAATTAATCGCTAAACAGCGGATTCCCGTGATTTGGGATCGAGATATCGCCGGGGATGCGGAGTTATGCTGCTTTCGCCAACACAACTTTCAGGAGCCTGCAACTTCAATCACTTCTCCTGGAGCGACTTTATCTAATACGCTACAGGCATCTGGCATTAGGGGAAGTAAGTCAGAAAGTTTGTTGCTGGTGGCTACAAGAACAATAACTGCCACTCCAGCTTGCTGTAAATTTTGCTGATAACGTAAATTTTGATCTGTAGTGAGGAGAATCGTGAAACCCTCCTGACTCATCAGCCTCAGCAACTCACCGTTCTTTTTCCCTGACCATCCCATCTCAACAACTGTGCATACCTCGTAATCGGCAAGCTCACGCTTTAACGGGCGTGGGGCGCATTCATCAAGCAGGATTCGCATAGGCTGTCAACATTTCCTTTGCTAATTCAAGGGCTGAGATCGCCTGTTCTCGACTGACACTGGGAAAATGGTCTAGAAATACCTCTAATGAATCACCAGCCTCAAGATAATCAAGTAGGGTTCTCATCGGCACACGAGTTCCTACAAAAACAGGGGTTCCCCCTAGAATGTCGGGATCACTGTGAACAACACGGGATATTAATGCCATAACAAATATATCCAACTGGCTACTAGCTTTTACAGTCATTGTATCCTAAAGTCATTTGTCGGCTCTATACAAGGTGAGGCTCAGGCATGGGACACTTCACTTGACTACTCTGCCTACATCTTGCCGCTAGACCCAAACTAATTTTTGGATACGATGCACAGTTGGCATTCATACCTTGATTCTGCAACGCCTAGACTTACAACTTCAATCAATGTGCATGGTGCGTTCCCCAAAAATCTATTAGTGGAGCGGTAGAAGTTGCATTAGGGAACGCACCCTACAAGATCGGCGATCTGCTACGCAGTGCCTTCGGCATCGCAATTCAAACTAACTTGCCCTTGCAGAATCACCGCAACTAAACTAAACTTAGTTTGTGGACTTAGTTTTTTAAGAGCATGGAAACTGTAAACATTCATCAGGCTAAAACAAGCCTTTCTCGGCTATTGTCCCGTGTGGAACTCGGAGAGGAAATCGTTATTTCAAACCGAGGTATTCCAATTGCTAAACTTGTTCCATTTCGGACATCTTTAGATCGACGGTCTAGTTTAGGACAAGATCGAGGGATGTTTACCGTACCAGATGATTTTAATGCTCCTTTACCAGAAGATATTTTGGGAGCATTTGAGGGTGGTGCGGAGTGAGAATTTTACTGGATACACAATGCTGGCTGTGGTGGTTTGCCCAACCAGACAAGTTAAGTGAGAATGTAATTGAACAAATTGCCAACGAAAGCAATGAAGTGTGGTTTTCTGTTGCCAGTGTTTGGGAGATGGGAATTAAAGTCTCAATCGGTAAATTACCACTGCCAGAGCAAATAGATAATTATGTCTCTACTCGAATGACCCAACTAGGAGCTAGATCGTTAGAGATCAATGCTTCTCATGCTTTGCGGGCGGCTGCATTGCCTTTACATCATCGTGATCCTTTTGACAGAATGCTGATTGCACAAGCTCAGGTAGAAGATATGACACTTGTGAGTGCGGATTCAACATTTAATCAATATGAAGTATCTTTGCTTTGGGCAGCTAGTTCTTAGTCATAAACACAGAATTTCACCTGCCTTCTAGATATTCGTCAACCAAATTCTGTGTAGTTGCAATCATTAACTCGCACATTTTTCCAACTAATTGACTGTCATTTCTGGAAGACTCCAAAGTGACTTGACACTGACCTGCACAAGAGCCTTCAATTTCACAGCCTTTGCAGAAATCGTTCTTACAGCTTCAATCAATAGGCATGGTGCGTTCCCCAAAAATCGATCGGTGGAGCGGTAGAAGTTGCCTTAGGGAACGCACCCTACCAGATCTACCAGATCGGCGATCTGCTACGCAGTGCCTTTGGCATCGCACTAGGCTTTAGCTTTTAAAGGAAATCTCTCAGGATTTTTAATAATTTCTTTACTTAAATCTACATCTAAATCTGGCCAATAAAAATGATTAGTAAAAGGCTCTTGTATATTTAAAATTTGTCTAATAGGGACATCTTGAAACCAAGGAAAATCTTGATAGGAAAGAAACATTTCTTCATTGTTTGCCAGAATCCATATTCCATGGGAAGAAATATGAGTTACTTCAGCTTGAGAAGTGTTTTGTCCAAGCATTTCTAAGTTCATTTTGTCGTTCCTCAATAATAGTTTCTATCGCTTGAAGTTGTTTTCGAGATAGGTTATGATTACGAGCTAATTCAATTTGTGGTTCCAGCCAAAATTTAGCTTCTCCTTCTGCACAATGAACATGAACGTGCATTCTTGTTTCTTCGCGGGAAAAGAAAAAGAAGCGATAGCCATCTTCTCGGAAAACAGTTGGACTCATCAGAAATCTAATCAGGATGATTGATGCTTACCCTTATTATAGCAAATATTCAGTTAAAAATACAAGAGGGAGAAGTAAGAGCATAAAAATCCCCCTCAACTGGTCTAAAATTAAGGGGGAATGAGTTATATTAATTTGCCAGTTGAGAATATTAGAATTAAATTACACTCCACGGTACACTCTGCATCCGAGTAGATTCTACTACCTTTGGATGAGGGGTGATCGGCTTAATTAATCTTCTCAGTTTTTGCTGCACATCTACAGGGTTAATGGCGCGGGGAAAAAGTCGGGAATGTGTTTCCGGTTGTTCAAGATGGAGGACAACCTGTAATTGTTTTCCCTGAAGAACTTTTCTGGCAAAATTTGCTTCGGATTTGTCAGAGGCATTAATCTTCGCTGGTAACATAGCAGCGATTGTATAGAGAACTTTTTCGGTAACTTCTTCGGCGAGATCTTGAGCTTTCGTACGACGTGACTGGCGATAATCTTTCACCTCAATTAACCAGATATCTTGTCGATAAATCGCAATCAAATCAACTCCTTTAATTCCATCTAGCATTGTAGAGAAATGGTGACGATAAAAAGCCCAATTATCGTATTTACTGACTTGCCACGAATCGGGAAAATCAAAGATTATGCCGTCCACTTCAACCCTCACCGTCTTTCTTCTCCCATACTTAAAAAGCGATCGGATTGAGCAAGCTCTTGATCAAGGGCTGTGATTTCACCGATTTCATCGCTTGTATTTCCTTGTTGAACGACTACAGCACCATCGGAGAAATGTAGGCCGAAAAAACGCGTATTCAGGGGAAAGTTATCTCGATCGCTCATTAAAATTTCCAGTTCTCGTAGTAAAAATAAACTATGGGTTGCCAGAAAGACTTGAATACCCGCATGACTAAGATTGACGATGCTCTTAGCGACTTCTCTGATCAAAATAGGGTTGAGATTCGCTTCCGGTTCATCCCAAAATAAAACACCTTTTTCCATTAACACACCAGTGGCGATTAGACGAGCTAACATCGCTAATTTACGATTTCCTTCGGCAACGAGAGGCATCTCGAATCGTCCACTTTCATTTTTTAGATAAAAACGCCCATTTTTATCTAACTCTAGCGAACCTCCCATCGCCGATTCGATCGGTTCCAATAACTTTTGAATGGGTTTTTCCTTATTGCCACGTTGCAAAGGAGCGCCGAGAAGTAAGCAAGTATCTCGCCAAGTTTCGTCAAATTCAAGATAATGACTTTCGTATAGAGATACAAAGTTTGGAAAAATTGTCAATAGCTCTCTAGTAGGAAAATAGGCAGAAGATACATCAAGCCAAGCCTCTGGAACTTCCTCTAGGGAGACTTCTGTTTTACTATTAGTTGCGAAACTGAAAGCAAAATTAAATCGACTATCTTGAAAGTGTAATTTTACGTCACATCGTTCTCGTCCTTGCTTTCTGCGGGTGAGCCTTCCTAAATAATCGGGGCGAAATACATGAATCAGTTTATCGGCTAAACGAGTTTGCAATAAAGTTTTTGTTGGCGTTCCGTTCGGAGATTTTCGCCCTTCTTCCCCACTGGTAGCGAGTGCCGAATAGAGAATCTTGAGAAGATGAGTTTTGCCTGTTCCGTTTTCCCCGACAATGACATTCAGATTTTGGGAAAATTGCAGCTGGATTTCGGGAAAAACCGTCAAATTTTTAACTATTAATTTATTCAGCATGAACTGTGCCTAGAAAAGAGTCGCTCACTATACTTCTAAAACGCCCCCTTTCAAGATGATAGCTTTTAGGGGGCAAAGTGCGCTAGTATAACTCCCTTAGAACTTAGACAAAAAACGGTTTTTTCAAGATACGAAAACCCTAGCGCAAGTGCATCAGCTATTTTCCATCAGCTAAATTGTCTAAGTCTCCCTAAGATTTATAGTGGGGACTTTTCAAATGCGGAGGCAAGTTGAGGACACAGCCATCCCCAAGTCCCTTTTAGGGTTTGCTGTTCCATTTTAAGACCTCATCTTAAATATCAACCATTATGGTGCAAAGCCTAAACCTAACAAATAATCCCCCTCAACTTATTCAATTAAGGGGGAATGAGTTATATAAAAAGGCAATTTAACCAACGTTAGTGGGTTCTTTTTCGGTTGAATGAGAGCGTTTTACTTTCCGTTTTATGGTTGCACCTGCACCAAGTATTCCCAGGGCAAGGAGACTTAGGGTTGAGGTGGGTTCGGGAACTGAAGCAACAGCTTCCCCGTCACCTCCTAAGTTAAAATTTAAACTGACTTCTGATGTCGGAATTAGACCAGTAAAGTCGTAATCAAAATCAAGATTTAACAAAGATAGTGGAACTGAAGTCTCACAGCTTGTTCCGACCCCAGGTAAAGTAACTCCTGAAAATCTTCCCGAAGTAATAGAAGCAGTCACCAGGCCACCTTCACACGCCAAATCCAACAAGCCCGGATCGCTGACTGCTGGATCAGTAAGATCAATTTTAAACAAACCACTATTTAGGAATCTGATGTTAAGATTATCATCAGGAGCAGGAGATTCGTTGCCAGAGTTTCCAGAATCAGGACTCCCTAAAAATCCCCACTCAAGACTTGAGCCAAAACCATCAAATTCAGCTGAAATATCCAAAAGATTGCCTTGAAGTAGAGTATCGCCTGTAGTAGGGTCTGTGATTGTATAGGCAATTGGATCTCTGAGTCTTGGAATAGCGGCAAAAGCTGAACCTTCTCCAGAAACATAACTCCAAAACAAAGGTCGCCAGAAGATTTGTCCACGGGGATTAATTCCTAATTGACCTGCGGTTAAGGCGGCCGCACTTCTGGCTCGTGCGAACCCTCCTGGAGGGGCAAATGCGAAGGCATATCCCTCTGCTAAAGTTGTACCTGTTAAAACATTCCCTGCGACTGAACCTGTTGCGATTGAACTTGACTCCGCACTTGCCCCATTACAAAAGACACCTGCTGAACCCTCAGCTGTAACCGATGGAAATGCAATATCTGAATCAAAATACGTGGCGGACGTGAAGGGATTAAAACATAGGTCATTTCCAAAGGCAACAGCACCTAGTAGGTTAGGAGCATTCCCCCCAAAATTAAAATTAAAATCGTGTCGAACAGAATAACTGGCATAACCGAAAGCAGTCTGTGCTGAAGCAGGATTAGCTTGAAGTGCTATTGTTGTCGCACTTAGAGCAGTTCCGAGAATAGTTGCTAAAGTCCTTGTGTTCATGTTTTTTTCAATCCGATGTAATGATGTAATCCAAAATTTCCCCCAAAGTCTACATACTTTACTATTATTCTGTCAAGACTTTTAAAGTTATATAAAGCTATATAAAGCAGTATTAAGAAAAACAACTTGAATCTAAAAATAATATTAAATTGACCGCACAGCTTATAATATCATATAATGTCAGGTAAGAGCTTATTAATCTTGATTCTGTGTGTAAAAATGAACAATTTTGATATTCACTCTTTAATTACAACTGTTGATAATCTCATCTTCTCCTATACAGGAGAGAATTTAGATGATGTTCAGTCTGAAATCTTAGAAGGGGTGATTAATCACCAAAAATACACAGAAATCGCTAAAAGTCATCATCGTTCCGAGAAATATGTCAAGGATGTAGCCGGTAAGCTATGGAAAACCCTATCGGAAATTCTAGGAGAAGAAGTTAATAAAGCTAATCTTAGGTCTAGTCTGCGAAGATATTATTATAATGTCTCTCATAACTTTAATGTAATAAATCCCGTACAAATTAATAAAGGTCATATCTGTAATCAACTACCAGAAAATCAATTACAAAAACCTAATCTTGCTGAAGAATCTAAACTCGAAATCGCTACAGAATTGATGAAAGAAGGCTTAACCGTCGAACAAATTGCTAGAGTGTTAAAACTTCCCTTAGAATTAGTTAAACAGCAACTTGAAAAACCTAAGTCACCTAATTAATGGTGGTAGTTGGCACTGGCAGAGCATTTCTAAGTTCAATAATAATTTCTATTTTAATAAACTTCATCATGAGAGCCAATATCAACGAGACAACCATTAAGGTTACAATGAAGGAATCAGATTTCAGGAAATAGCCATGAAACGAGATGAGGTACTAACAATTCTCGCAAAACACCGAGAACAATTAGAAAAACTAGGGGTAAAATCTCTGTCTCTATTTGGTTCAGTAGCAAGGGATGAAGCACGTTTTGACAGTGATGTAGATTTATTGGTAGAATTTAGTAAAGCGGTAGGGTTATTTGAGTTTATCGAGGTACGACTTTACTTAGAAGATATATTAGGATGTTCTGTTGATTTAGGTACTCAAGATTCTTTAAAAGAACATTTACGACAACCTGTATTAAAGGATGTGATTAATGCCTTTTAGAGATTGGCAACTTCGTCTTCAAGATATTATTGAATCCATTGATGAAATCTTGGAATGGACGGCTAATATGACCTTTGAAGATTTTAGCTCAAATCGAGTGACTCTTAAAGCAGTTCTTTATAATTTAGGAATTATTGGTGAGGCATCTAGAAATATTCCTAGTGAGGTACAATTGCGTTATTCTCAAATTCCTTGGCGTTTAATGGGAGATATGCGAAATCTCATTTTTCATGAATATTTTCGGGTAGAATTGGCAATTGCTTGGCGGACGATTGAAAATAATCTAACTCCATTGCGTTCACAATTACAGGAAATTTTAGAAAATGAAGCCGAAAATTAATCTATAAAAATCCCCCTCAACTTATTCAATTAAGGGGGAATGAGTTATATAAAAAAGGCAATTTAACTGACGTTCTTGACAAAAGGCCATAACCTGTGCCTTGGAAGGAATTAAGAGAATTTCTGATGCCCTCTTCCCTGGTAGAAATCAAGGAAACCCCCCATAAATCTAACTCGGTTTCAGCAAGTATGCTCGCTCCCTGTCCATTGAGAAATATTACAATAAACACGGGTACACCAAGAAAAGTTAAGGGATGTATCTATTGATAGATAAGGGGTTTTGGCTATTGTAGTAGATATGTCTGGGGTCAGTTGAGATAGACAAAAATAGTCAAAATATTTATAATGGAAGATTGGACTAAAATTTTCTGTGATTTGCCCATGTTATTGTCTTGCGCCACCGG